>NZ_JBFAKG010000001.1:35494-284201 GCF_040655595.1 Saccharopolyspora sp. NPDC050389 | reverse complement strand
CTGCCGAGCTCATCGAGTACTGCGCGATGCAACCTGCGCCATAACCCCGCTTCCGTCCACTCCATGAAGCGGCGATGCGCGGTAGGCACCTTCACCCCGAAGCTGGGCGGCAGGTGCCGCCACGCACACCCACTGGTCAGCACGAACACGATCGCGGTGAACACCGCACGATCATCCACACGAGACCGCCCACCTCCTTGCGGACGGACCTGATGTGCCGGGACCAACGGCTCGACCAGCGCCCACAGCTCATCAGGCACCAACCTCCGCGACAGCTCATCAACCACGAACCAAGATCATGCCCGCAAACCCGACCAAGATCCAAATGAGACACGCCCTAAGCGCCCACCGTCACGGTCCTTGAGCCTGGGAAGGCACCCTGCCGAAGCTGTTCAGCTGAGCAGTACGTGGTCGTGAGTGTTTGTTCCGGTTCTTACCGGAACAAACACTCACGACCTTTTTCAGCGGTCGAAGCTGCCGCTCTTGATGCAGTCGAGGAACCGGTGCCAGGTCCGCACCGGGACGGCTAAGTGCCCACCATCGCGATCCTTCGTGTCCCGCACCCCGACAGCATCCACACCGAGGCCCACCTCGACACATGTGCCTTGCCCCTGTGAGTGAGTGGATGTCCGCCAGTTGGTGAATTGCTGGCTCATAGTGCTCCTATGCGCTGGTAGATCAGCTCCAGCGACGCCGCCGGATCGGCAGCGTGCGCTCGTAGATGATCCATCATCAGCGCATAGTCAGATACCGCCGCAAGGTCTTCGACGTAGACGCCACCATGCTGGCTCTCCAGATAAACGACGTCAGCGTCCCCAGTGTCAACGTAGCGAAGAATGGTCACCTGGCCACCAGTTGCGGGCTGTGCACCTGCTTCCAAAGGCATCACCTGGAACGTGATGTTCGGCGATTCGGCGATCTTCACCAGGTGTTCCAGCTGTTCCCTGAGTACATCGGGGCCGCCAACCTTCTTGTGCAGGGCCACTTCTCCCGCGATCGCCCAGAGTTTGAGCGGCTCCTGATCAACGAGGCGCTGCTGCCGTTGAAGTCGCAGCTCAACGCGACGCTCGATTTCTTCTGGAGAAGATCTCAACAGCGTCGCCTTGGTCAAGGCCCGCGCGTATGCCTGGGTTTGGAGCAAACCAGGGATGACGTCCGGCTCGTATGTGTTGACCTCGCTCGCTTCCGCTTCCAGTCCGAGATAGCGCTCATGCCATTCGGGGAGCACGTCCACATAGGTCTCCCACCAGCCTTTGCGTCGAGCAGCCCGTGCCAGGGAAGCCAGCCGGTCACGCTCGCTGCGGGAGATGTCGTACAGCTCGGCAAGCGCGATGACGTCACCGTGTGCAGGTGTTCTTTTCCCTGCTTCCCAACGAGAAACGAGCGATTGCGCTCGCCCGACGAAGTCCGCGACTTGTTGAGTTGTGAGACCGGCGGCCGAGCGCAGGCCGCGTAGATCTTGCGCGAGGCGTCGGCGCCGAACCACGGGTGAGGGCTCCATAGTCGTCAGTCTTACGGGTGGCAGCACCCGCTTTCCAGCCGCTTCACACGATCGAGATCTATCCCCTGGGGATTATCCCAGCCGATCATATCCCCAAGGAATAGGAGGCGGGGATGCTCGAAAAGGCTGGTGTGGACTGGTTTTGGCGGCCGGTGGGGGTGGGGCGGCATGCGTTCGGCGTGGCCGCGAAGCGGGCGGAGCCGTATGCGTCGGTGACGTCGTTCTGCGGCGTGGAGGTGGGGGCGTGGCAGGTGCAGCGGCTGCCGCGAGAGCTGGAGTGGATCGACGAGGACACCTGCATGGACTGCTGGCGGCGCATCAGCGCCCGGTGGGCCACAGGCCCGTGAGCACTTATTGCTGCTATAGCGACACAAAGTACGCACGGGCTCTGACCAGCGGAAACGTCAACTTCAACGGTAGGGAGAAATCGATGTTCTGGATCCAGCTCAGCACGTTCGTCCTGTTCAACCTGCTGATCCTCGCCATGCTCACCACCCAGATCCCCACCCGAACCATCGCCTTCACCACAGGCCAGCACGCCGGAGGCGGCGAAGGCGCCTACACGGTCTGGCACCTCATAGCCGACATCCAAGCCGAAACCCGGCAAGAAGAACACGGGTCGGAACACGAACATCCCCGCATACCACCGGAATTCCCCACCACCGACCCAGACGAGCCCACCGGACGCCACCACCTGCGGGCCTGAACCCTCGTGAGTGCTCACTCCGGTTCTTACCGGAACCAACACTCACGAGACCCACCTCCCGAGGTGAACGCTCGTGAGCGCTCACTCCGGCTCTTACCGGAACCAGCACTCACGAACCCCGAGCAGGGCCGGTGCGGTGACCTCCCCCAAACCCCACCCGCACCGGCCCACCCCGGTGACCGGGCGCGACCTCCCCCCGACCCACGCGCCCGGTCACCGGCACCGCAACGACGTTTCCGGCTCGTTGGTTCGTTCTTCCGCTTGAGCCGTCTCCGCAGGTCGTGTCACGACCCGTGCGTATTTTTTGTCGCTATAGCGACAAAAAGTACGCACGGGTCGCGAGCTGCGGATCAGGAGGCGGTGTCGCGGAGGTTCCGGATGCTGCCCAGAAGGTTCTCGGCGCGCTCCCGCCCGGCGGTCGCCTCGGTGAGGCGGCGGTTGACCGTCTGCAGCTGCCGGCTGCGCTCGGCGGCGTCCATCTTCAGTGCCTTGTCGACCTCTCGAAGCTCGCCCTCGATCGCCTCGATTCGCCTGGTCAGGGCGTCGTCCAGGGCCAGCGACAGCTGCTGCTCAGCCTCGATCAGCTGCTCCGCCACCAGCTGGTCCAGCGACGAGCGGGCATCCGCGATGGCCTCGGTCAGCCACTGCTTCAGGTGCTGCTTGTCCGCCGCGTGCTTGCGGGTCCGCGCCATCCACCAGCCGGCCCCGAGCCCGAGCACGATCGTCACCGGCAGCACCACCGGGTTCAGCGCCGCGATACCCAGGCCCGCCAGCGGCATCGCCGCCGCCCGGCCGACGCCGAGCCCGCCGGAGACGCCCATGAACACCAGGAGCTTGTCCTCCGCGGTCGGCGGCCGCTTGTCCGGCGGGCGCAACGCGATCGGCGCCTGCGCTCCGCGCGCGAACTGCGAGCGGATCACGTCGAGCTCCTCTGCGGAGAACAGCTCCTTCAGCGACTGCTCGGCGACCGTGGCCAGCCGCGCCGACAGCATCGCGGCGACCCGGCTCGACGCCATCTGCAACGCCGCGTCGACGTGGCGCGGCAGCTCGGCGAGCTGGTTGCGGTCGGCGCCGTCGATGGCCCGGCGGAACCAGTTCTGCACCTCCCGGATCTGGCGGGCCACCTCGTGGCTGGTCTCGACGCGGGTGCGCTGGATCTCGCCGCGCAGCTTCACCTGCCAGCCGCGCGTCGACGAGCGCCGCGAGGTGGACAGCTCGTCGCGCCGCGCGCGCAGCGACTCCGCCTCGTCCTCGCCGACGGTCAGCGCGCGCTTCTCCGCGGACAGCTTCGCGACCAGCTCACCGAGCACAGTGGACAGTGCGCGCATCGTGTTGGCCTCGCCGAGCATCGCGGACCGCCCGCCGATCAGCCGCTCCAGCTCGGTGCGCAGCTCGGCGATGCCGGACTTCTCGCGCAGCATGTCCGCGGCCTGCTCGCTGGGCGCCTTCGCCGCCAGCTCCTGCATCCGCGCGGACACCGGGAAGATCGGCATGTCGGCGAACCGCGGCGCGTGCTCCGCGAGCAGCTTCCGGTCCGCCTCCAGGACCTGCCGCCATCCGCGGTGCTGGTCGGTCTTGGCCAGCGCGAACACGACGGTCTCGACGCGTTCGGCAACCTTCTGCAGGAATTCCAGCTCGCCCCGGGTGAACGGGGCCGACGCGTCGACGACGAACAGCAGCGCCGTCGCCGAGGCCGCCGCCTCCATCGCCAGCTCGCCGTGCAGGGCGTCCAGCCCGCCGACTCCCGGGGTGTCCACCACGGTCACCCGGGCCAGCGTGTCGATCGGCGCCGTGATCTGCACATAGCGCGGTGGCAGCTGCCCTTCGGGCAGTTCGCGGCCCGCGCCGGCCCAGTTCGGCAGCTCCGCCAGGTCGAACGGCACCGGCTCCTGCTGGCCGGGGTAGCAGGCGTGCGCCGCCCACTGCTCGCCGTGGGTGAACTCCAGGTACGTGGTGGTGGCCACCTGGGCGTCCACAGGGGACAGTCCCGGGCGTTCCAGCAGGGCGTTGACCAGCGAGCTCTTGCCCCGGTTGGTCTCCCCGACCACCACGACGCTGGGCTTCTTCTGGCGGCCGCGCCGAACCTGCTCGACCCACTCCGCGGCGGTGGGATCGGCCTCCCGCAGCAGCGCGTGCAGCTTCTCCCTGGTCTGCTTGACCTGCTGCGGCAGGCCCACGGCGACCGCGACGCCCGGTGCAGTCATGCGCCTCGCTCCTCTCGAACCCCGCCGCGCCGAGAAGTCGCCGGAGCGGCGGCTCCCACTGGCATCACTGCGGCCGCAGCTGGTAGACGGTCACCACCGGGGCGCGCAGCACGCGGTCCCGGTCGGCGAAGCCCAGCACCTCGGTCTCAGCGATCACGCCGTCCAGGGCCGGGTCGTCGGTGGGCGTGATGCCGCCGGCCTCGTGGTGCGCCGGGTCGAAGCGGGTGCCGTCCGGGCGCAGCGCCGAAACGCCGATGTCGCTCAGCCCCTCGGACAGCCGCTCCACCACTCCCGCGCTGCGCGCCCGGTCCATCGCGTACATGCACAGCTGGATCAGCGTCGCCCGCTCGGTCAGCGCGCGGTCCAGCGGATCGATGACGACATCGCTGGTCACGGCGGTCATGTCGGTTCCCACCTCTGCGTCGGCGTCCGGGGCAACTGCCGTGCCCTCGTCCGGATCGGACGCGACGGGCATACCGCCGGTTCCACTTTCAGGTGATTTCTTGCGCCGCCAGCCCCGCACCGCCATCACCCGGACCGCAACTGCTGCCAGATCAGGAAGTACGCCCGGTGCACCACGTGCGCGATGCGGCTCTGCGCGGGCGTGGCGCCGAACGACGAGAACGAACGCCACCAGTTCGCGCGCTCCAGGGCGTAGTCGGTCAGCTCGTTGCGGTGCCGGCCCGGCAGGCCGAGCTGCTCGCCGAAGTCGTTGCTGCTGCCGACGCGCATCACTTCCTCGGCCAGATCCGCCGGCATCGCCACCGCCCCGGCCGCGACCAGCGTCAACGCCTCCAGCACCCGCAGCTGGTGCGCCTCCGGCTTGGCCAGCAGCACCTCGATCGCGTCGTGCACCCGCTGCCGCTCGCCGTGGTCGCCGGAGGCGTGCGCGAGCGCGGTCACCGAGGCCAGCGCTGCCGCGGCCTTGATCCCGTCGGCCCGTGCCCGGAACACCGTGTCCAGCCGGTTCAGCACCGAAGCCAGCCCGGAGGAATCCAGCAGCCGCCGCCGCAACGCGCCCGCGGTGATCTCCGGGTCGGCGTCGATCGCCTCCAGCGCGCTCCGGATCCCGAAGAGGTCCATCCGCTCCAGCAGCCGGCTGCGGGTGCCGGCCGGCACGTCGCACTCCCAGCTGGTGAACAGGTCCGCGGACAGCAACAGGGTTTCGCGGGTCGCCTCGTCCAGCTGGGCCAGGCCGCGCAACGCCTCCGCGTCGGCGGAGGTGAACTCGCCGGATTCGGCGGTTTCCGCGAGCAGGCCGATCACCGGCAGCACGTCGGCGACCTTGGGTTTGAGCAGCTGGGCCTGCTTCTCCGCGAGCAGCGAAGCGGCCTTCCACACCTCGCCGCCCGCGTCCTCGACCGAACTCGGCTCGATGGTGTCGGCCTTGTTCAGCACCGCGATCGCGTTGACCGGCCCGGCCTCGCGGCTGGCCGTGGCGGCGGTGAACGCGGCCAGCGCCTGCTCGTCGTCGGCCCGGACGCCCTGCGTCACCACGTAGAGGACGGCCTCCGCACCAGCGACCGCATTGCGCGACACCGGATCCAGATCGGAGTCGTCGGCGGCATCGTTGGCGTCGTCGGCGTCTTCCTTGCGGGTGCCCAGCAGTTCTTCGGTGCGCGCCACGGATGCGGCGTCCAGCGAACCGAGCCCGGGGGTGTCGATCACCGTCAGGTCGCGCAGCACCGCGTTGGTCAGGTAGGCCTCCAGGTGCGAGACCTTGTCGATGTCCACGCCCAGGTCGGCCGGGATACCGCCGTCGGCGTCGAACGGCACGGCCTGCTTGTTGCCGTCGCGGAAGATCACCTCGACGCGGTCCACGGTGCCGTACTGGAAGCGGGTGACCAGCCGGGTGCACTCGCCCACGTCGGTGGGCGCGACCCGGCGGCCGATCAGCGCGTTGACCAGCGTGGACTTGCCGGACTTGATCCGGCCTGCGACGGCCACCTGCAGCGGCGCGGACAGCCTCCGCAGCACCTCGGCGAAGCCGGCCGCGGTCCGCTCGGACACCTGCGGCTGCAACCCGGTGCACAGCCGGGCGACCGCCGCGGATAGCGGACCTGGCCAGTGCTGCTGCTCGGTTGCCGTACTCAAGTCCGACCTTCCCGGATCGTGCGACTCACTGCGCGCTACATCCTGCCACGCACCCACGCCGAACCAGACCAAGTGCGCACGATCACCAACCGGCCGACGGCCTTTCGTCGCGGAGAACGCGCGCAAGTGCGCAAAACGCCAGGAAAGCGCTGGCGGTCCCGAGCAAGATCGCGGCGGTCAGCGGCAACTGGGCCAGGGTCAACGCCCCCAGCCCAAAGCCCAGCGATTGCACGACGTAGGCGACCGAGAAGCCGGCGGACCGGTGCAGATGCCGACCGGCACGAGGCCGCCGAGCAAGCCGGGCCAGCCGAAGTCGGAGGAGATCAGTGCCCCGCCCGTGACGAAGCACACCAGGCAGGCGCTCGCGACGCGCCCGGTCGCCCGAGGTGATCCCGCAGAACACCACCAAGCCCAGGAGCACTTCCGCAAGAGCTCCGGACCGCGCGGCGAGCCAGATTCCGGCGAGCGCGAACGCCGACACCGGAAGCAGCAGCCTGAGCCCCCGACCAGGCCCGATGGCGTCCAGCAAGCGACCGGCCGGCACCGCGCCCACCTGTTCGCCGAACACGTAAGCAGCCATCATCAGCGCGCCGAGCCGGTACGACCGCAATCACGGTGGTGAGCAGCGTGAACGCGAGCGGAGCCATCGTGGCGGGCAACCGGCAGGCGAGAACCGCCAGCGACCAGCCCCAGTAGCCGCGGTTGCGCAGCAGGGAGGCGGCTTCGGTCGCGCCCTGCTCGCCCGTGGCCATGCGTCGACTGTCCGACAGCGCTCTCGGGTTCCGTCGCCGGATCGGCGGGCACGCGGGTCCGACCTGGGGCTGACCTGGGTCGAGCCCGTGGGATGACGCCGGACTACGGATTCAGCGCATAGCCTCGCTTGGTGCGGAAACTGAGCCTCTGGTTGCGGGCGCGCCCGTTGGTCGGCGACAGCGGGATCGCCACCTTCATGCTGCTCGTGCACCTGGGAGAGCTCGACGACGCGGGCAAGCCCGCGATCGGCATGCCCGCCTGGCTCTACGTCGTGTCCGGGCTGCTGCTGACCGTGCCGCTGGCGGTGCGGCGCATCTGGCCCGTGCAGTCGGCGTACGTCGCACTGCTCGGCATGGCGATCATGTCGGTCGCCAACACCGGCGCGGGCTCCACCATCGCAATCTTCGCGCCGTGCATGATGATCTACACCCTGGTCGCCTACGAAGGACGCCGGATCGCGGCGCTCTACACCGCGCTGACCGGCGCTTTCTTCCTGGCGCGGCTGTTCACCGGAGGCCAGCAGGACGGGAACCTGGCCGAGCTGATCTTCGTCCAGGTCGCGTTCTTCGTCATGCTGGCCGGCTTCTGCTGGGTGCTGGGCGAGTTCATCGGAGCCCGCCGGGCCTACCACGCCGAGGTGGAAAGACGGCTGCGCAACCTGGAGTTCGAGCGCGACCAGCAAGCCCGCATCGCGGTCGCGGAGGAGCGCAACCGGATCGCCCGGGAAATCCACGACGTGCTGGCGCATTCGGTCAGCGTGATGGTGACGCAGGCCGACGGCGCCGGTTACGCCCTGCGCAGCAACCCGGAACTCGCCGAGCGGGCGTTGCAGGCGATCGGCAGCACCGGCCGCGAGGCCCTCGGCGAACTGCGGAGCCTGCTCGGCGTGCTGCGCGACAGCGACGAGCACGACCCCGGCCGCATCCCGCAGCCCACCGCCGCTGACCTCAGCGACCTGGTGAACCGGGTGCGCGGGCTCGGGCTCGCCGTGTCGATGGAACTGACCGGCGATTTCGCCGGACTGCCGACCAGGATCGGGCTCAGCGTCTACCGGATCGTGCAGGAGTCGCTGACCAATGTGGTCAAGCACGGCGGCACGGGCACCACAGCCTCCGTCCGGGTCGACAACGACGGGCAGCGCATCGAGATCGAAGTGCTGGACGACGGGATGTGGAAGGGGTCGACCGGGATGACCTCGGGCGGCAACGGGCTCATCGGCATGCGGGAACGCGCCGCGGTCTACGGCGGCACGCTGGAGGCCGGTCCACGGCCCGAGGGCGGCTGGCGGGTGCACGCGGTGCTGCCGCTCGACCCGCCTGCCCAGCCCGCGCCACCGGCCGAGAAAGGTCGCTGAAAGGTCCGAAACCCCAGCTCGGATAGGGTGTACGGCATGGTGCGGGTGCTGCTGGTGGACGACCAGGAACTGATGCGCATGGGCTTCCGGATGGTGCTCGACGCGCAGGATGACCTGGAGGTCGTCGGCGAGGCGGGCAACGGCGAGGAGGCGATCGAGCTCGCCGAGCGGCTGCGGCCGGACGTGGTGCTGATGGACGTCCGGATGCCGGTGCTCGACGGCGTCGAGGCGACCCGCCGCATCGTCGCGGCTGACAGCGCGAAGGTTCTGGTGATGACCACCTTCGACCTGGACGAGTACGCGCTTTCCGCGCTGCGCAACGGGGCCAGCGGGTTCCTGCTCAAGGACGCCCCGCCGGAGAGCCTGGTCACCGCGGTGCGATCGGTGGCCAGCGGCGACGCGGTGGTCGCGCCCAGCGTCACCAAGCGGCTGCTCGACCGGTTCCTGGGCGAGCGCGGCGGCCAACTGCGGGACGCGTCGGTGCTGGACGTGCTGACCGACCGGGAGCGCGAGGTGCTGGTGCTGGTCGCGAAAGGACTGTCGAACGCCGAGATCGCGGGCACGCTGTTCCTGTCCGAGGCCACCGTGAAGACCCACCTCGGCCGCATTCTGTCCAAATTGGACGTCCGGGATCGCGTGCAGGCGGTGGTGCTCGCCTACGAAACCGGTCTGGTCAAACCGGGCGAGGCGTGAATTGCGCCTCCAGCCAGCCACAAAAGCACTGGTGGACGGCTAGCCTGCGCTGGTGAGCGACGCCGCGTGGAAACCCCGACTCATCGCCCTCGACATCGACGGAACCCTGCTCGACCCCGCCACCCATGAAATTTCCGCAGTGGTCAAGGCCGCGGTGCGCCGCGCGATCGAAGCGGGCGTCCAGGTCGTCGTGTCGACCGGCCGAAGCACGCTCGGCACCCTGCCGATCCTGGACAAGCTGGAGCTGACCGGCGGAATCGCGTTGTGCTCCAACGGAGCGGTGCGGGTCGACGTGGCGGCGCGGGAGCCGCTGTCCATCGAGACCTTCGAACCCGGGCCGGTGCTCGTCGAACTGGCCAGGCGGCTGCCCGGTGCGATCTTCGCGAGCGAGGACATCGGCGTAGGAAGCCTGGTGACCAGCAAGTTCCCCGAGGACGAGCTGCACGGCCCGCAGCAGCTGGCCACGCTTGACGAACTCGTCGACCACCCGGTGCCGCGACTGATCGCGAACTGGGTGGATCACGAGCCCGCCGAGGTCATCGAGGTGATGGCCGGGGTCCGGTTGCCCAACTGCACCTTCACCGTGGACCACTACGAGCCGTGGGTCACCGTGGTGCCGGAAGGCGTGACCAAGGGCTCGGCGCTGGAGAAGCTGCGCGCCGAGCTGGGCATCGCGGGCGAGGACACCTTCGCCGCCGGTGACGGGGACAACGACATCGAAATGCTGCGCTGGGCGGCGCACGGCGTCGCAATGGGGCAGGCGGTGGAGATCGTGCGCGCCGCGGCCGACGAGGTCACCGGGCCGGTCGCCGAGGACGGGCTGGCGGCGGTCCTGGACCGCTGGTTCCGGTGAGATCTCCGGGGCAACCCTGAGCCCGTCATACCGGAGGACGGGGCCGACTACGACTCAGGTCTGACCCTAGGTCCAGACGATGGGTCGATGTCGGCGCACTGGCCGACCGGGCACGCTGTGTCGTGTGGCCCGGTTGGGCCGCGGCAGTGTCGGCTTACAGGAGTGATCATGATCGAGGCGATCGGCCTCACCAAGCGCTACGGCCCGAAAGTCGCGGTGAACAACCTGTCGTTCACCGTGAAGCCCGGCCGGGTCACGGGTTTCCTCGGCCCCAACGGGGCCGGCAAGTCCACCACCATGCGCATGATGCTCGGCCTGGACCGGCCGACGTCGGGTGAGGTGCGCATCGATGGCAAGCCCTACCGCGAGCTGAAGCACCCGCTGCGCACCGTGGGCGCGCTGCTCGACGCGAAGTGGGTACACCCCAACCGGTCGGCGCGCACCCACCTGCTGTGGCTGGCGAAGTCCAACGGCCTCCCCGCGAAGCGCGTCGACGAGGTCCTCGGCATGGTCGGCCTGGAGGACGTCGCGAACCGCAAGGCGGGCGGCTTCTCGCTGGGCATGTCGCAGCGGCTCGGAATCGCGACCGCCCTGCTCGGCGACCCGCAGATCCTGTTGTTCGACGAGCCGGTGAACGGGCTGGACCCGGAGGGAATCCACTGGATTCGGCGGTTCATGCAGGGCTTGGCCGCCGAGGGCCGCTCCGTGTTCGTCTCCAGCCACCTGCTGTCCGAAATGGCCCTGACGGCCGAAGAACTCGTGGTGATCGGCCGCGGCGAGCTGATCGCGCAGTGCAGCACCCAGCAGTTCGTGGACAACGCCGGCACCCAGGGCGTGGTGGTGCGCTCGCCGCGAGCAGAGCAGCTGCAGCAGCTGGTGAGCGCGCAGGGACTGAGCGTGCGGTCGACGGCCCAGGACACGCTGGTGGTCGACGAGGCCGAGACCGAGCAGATCGGCGAACTCGCCGCGCAGCACGGGATCGTCCTGCACGAGCTCACCGCGCAGCGGAGCTCGCTGGAAGAGGCCTTCATGCAGATGACCGGCAACGCCGTTGAATACCAGACCAATCTCGGCGCCGCCGCGTCCGCGCTGAACACCTCGGGGGTGGCCCGATGACCCTGCTCGCCGTCGAACGAATCAAGCTCTTCTCCACCCGGTCGCCGTGGTGGTGCACCTTCCTCGCGCTGGCGATGACCATCGGGTTCACCACGCTGTTCGCGCTCCAGCTCGAAAACGAAATGTCACTGTCGATGACGCAGGTCGGCTACCAGTTCGGCCTGATGGTGGTCCTCGTGCTCGCCGCGTTGTCGATCACCACCGAGTACCGGTTCGGCACGATCCGGGCGACCTTCCAGGCGGTGCCGAACCGGACCGCCGCGCTGCTGGCCAAGACGGTCGTCGTCGCGGTGGTGGCACTGCTCATCGGCGAGGTCGCCGCGTTCGGCTCCTGGGGAGTCGCGAAGCTGCTGGCACCGGGCGCGGATCTCGCGTTCGCCACGAGCGACGACTGGCGCCACGTCGCCGGGGTCGGCCTGGTGTTCGCGATCGGCGCGGTGCTGGCGGTCGCGGTCGGCGCCCTGCTGCGGCAGACGGCCGGCGCCGTCACCCTGCTGCTGATCTGGTCGCTGCTGGTGGAGAGCCTGGTCGGGCTGATCCCGAAGGTCGGCGCCGACGTGCAGAAGTGGATGCCGTTCAACGCCGCCAGTCACTTCATCTCGGGCACCGACGGGGTGGGCGACATGCCGTTCGGCCCGTGGGGCGCGCTGGCCTACTTCGCGGCCGTCGCGGTGGCCCTGTGGGTGATCGCTTTGATCATCGTTCGGCGGCGCGACGCCTGACCAGCGAGAACCTAAGCAGGCGTAGAACCTTTCATGATCAACTATAGAAATGCCCAGTTGGGCGCGGGATAGCAAAACGTTACCCGGCCCGGCCGAGAGTCTGATCACGTCAACCGATAGGATCAGCGGCAAGATCGAGCCGCAGACGTCGCCTACCGGTGCGTGCGGCACCGCAGGGTCCGCAGTGGACACCGCGCGAGGCTGACGACGTGGCCGATTAGCACAACCGAATTCGACCGACTGCAACAGCGCTCGGGGGCGCCGGCGGTCGGGACGGGGGAGGGCCCGGGCTGTCATTCGGGGGATGGCCCGGGCCCTGTGCTTTCCGGATATCCGCAGTCGCTCCGGCACGCCGACGACCTCGCGCGGAAACCGTCCCGCGTCAGACGCTGGGGCGGACCACCAGGACCGGGCAGGCCGCATGCCGGACGCACTGCTCGGCCACCGAGCCGAGCATCAGGCCCGCGAACCCGCCGCGGCCGCGGTGGCCGACGACCAGCAGGTCCGCTCCCCGCGATGCCGACAGCAGCGCCTGCGGCGACGGCGAGTGGACGACGTGGATGTCGACCTGGAGGTCGGGGTGTTCGCCGAGCTTGTTGGCCACGATGCGTTCCGTGTCCTCCAGGACCGACTGCTGGAACTGGTCCATGCTCGGCACGACGTTCGGCGGGCAGTCCGCCGGTCGCGGCGCGGTCCGGAAGCTCCAGGCCCGCACAACGTGCAAGGCGACGTTGCGGCGCCGGGCTTCCTCGGCCGCCACGAGCAGGGCGCGCAGCGACGATGCGGAACTGTCCACGCCGACGACAACACCGCTGTCGATCTCCACCTGTTGGATCGTCTGGTCTGGCACCCCCCCACTCCAGCCGCATCCGGGCGACTTGTCGAGCCGACCGGCGGGGGATCAACCAAACACGTTGTAAACATGTGACTTTAGACACATTTAACATGGCCGTGTCATTCTTCATATTCGCTGTGGTAAGGCATGAGTGAGGGATGTCCCGAACCAGCGTCGCTTGGGGGCATGCGCTGGCCGAGGGCGAGTTCGTGGCTCGCGACTTTCTCAACAGCAGAAGGGTGGGCCGATGGTGCAATCGAAGGAAATCCCGGTAGTCCAGGCGCAGCAGGACGGTGCGCGAGTTCGGCGGTCGACGGACGACGTCCAGCTGGAGCCGGTGCCCAGGCTCGAATGGTCGCTGGCCACCGAAGCGCACCCGCCCGCGCTGGAGGCGGCGACACCCGCATCGCTGCGGCGGAGCTGGATCCACACGGCGCCCGAACACCAAGTGCTCGAACTGTTCCGCAAGCTGCTCGGTGCCAAGCGCCGGCTGCCCGCCCCGTGGTGGCTGCGGGCGCTGGATCGCGGCGAGATCGAATCGCGGAACGCGGCGTTCGAGATCGAGGACGAGGCGCACGCGGTGCTCGGTGCCCGACCGGGCTGGGTCTTCGTGCCCTGGGCCGGCATCGGCGAGGCCGGGTACTGGGAGTTCGCTCCGTCGGACCGGGCGACGATGCGGATGCCGACCACCGTGGTGCTGACCGACGAACACCGGGGCTGGCTGAACGTGGTGCCGGCGCACGGCGAGACCGAGCCGGTTCCGGTGCCGGTCAAGCAGTCCGCCGGCCTGGTGTCGATGCTGGAGCAGATCGAATCCTGGTGATCCACCGGCCCCGCCTCCCCGACGAGTGGGTTCGGTCGTCGGGGCCCGTTGCCGGTTTGCGATACTGATTCCCCGTGAATGCGTCTGACCAGCAGGTTCCGTTTCCTCGTACCGTTGTCAGCTACGTCCAACGCGGCGAGCGGATGACGGTGGGCCAGCAGCGCGCCTGGGATCGCCACTGGTCCGAGCTGGGTTCCGAGGTGACCGCGCTGCCCGAGGGCCCGCTGGATCTCGCGACCTGGTTCGGCCGCTCCGCGCCGGCGGTGCTGGAGATCGGTTCGGGCATGGGCGAAACGACCGCGCAGCTCGTCGCCGCCCAACCCGACGCCAACTACCTGGCGGTCGAGGTCTACAAGCCGGGGCTGGCCCAGCTGATGCTGCGGGCCGAGAAGCTGGAGGTCACCAACCTCCGGTTGCTGCGCGGCGATGCGATCGTGCTGCTGCGCGAGCACATCGAGCCCGCGTCGCTGGCCGAGGTGCGCATCTACTTCCCCGACCCGTGGCCGAAGAAGCGCCACCACAAGCGCCGTCTCGTGCAGCCCGACTCGGTGCGGCTGATCGCGTCCCGGCTCGCGCCGGGCGGCGTGCTGCACCTCGCGACGGACTGGGAGAACTACGCCGAGCAGATGCTGGAGGTCTGCCAGGCGGAACCGCAGCTGCGCAACCGGTACGCCGACGAGCCGGGCGGTTGGGCACCGCGGCCGGAGTGGCGGCCGGTCACGAAGTTCGAGAACCGGGCGCACGAAGAGGGCCGCGAAATCCGCGACCTGATCTTCGAACGCATCTAGCCGCTCCGTAGTGGATCCCGGCGAGGAGGGATCGCGCCGGGCGAGGATGCGGTCCCGGCCGGTTCAGTGACCTCCTCGACGGACTGCCCCGAACCTGATGCGCAGGAATGATCGCCTCCGGCCCCGTCCGGCGGATCACCATGCGCTTAGATCTCCAAGATCCACTTTCGGCCGGGATTGGCCGCCGTGTCGTACCTTTCTGCCACCGTTTGCCCGGGATGAATCGCCTGAGCAGAGGGAGATGAGCGCGATGACCAGCGGCCACCAGCGCGCAGCGCAGCCGGAGGACCTCAACCGGTTCGTCCTGGAGCGGCTCAACGCCGGCGACGTCGACGGGCTGGTGGCGTTGTACGAGCCCGACGCCGTGCTGATCGTCCCGACCGGCCGGGCCGTCGGGCACCGGGAGATCCGTGCGGCGTACGAGCAACTCGTGGCGGCCAAGCCCGAGCTCGCGTCCGGCGAAACGCAGCCCGCGATTCGCAACGGCGATCTGGCGCTCACCTCGGTGCGACTGGCAGGCGGCGGCGTCACCGTCGAGGTGGCCCGCCGCCAGCCCGACGGCACTTGGCTTTGGATGCTCGACCAGCCCAACCTGCTCGGCTAGGCCTGCTCGTCGCGCCGATCACCGGAGGGCGCTTCGCCGAGGCCGTGCCGCTCCGCGAATTCCGGGGCCGTCACGCCCATGAGCACCATGTCGTGGTGGCGACCGGCGAAGAATTCGTGCTCGCGCAGCAGGCCTTCCTCGACGAAGCCGAGCGTGCGGTGCAGCGCGAGCGACGCCTCGTTGTGGGCGTAGATCTGCGCCTCGCACTTGTGATACCGGCGCTCGCCGAACATGAAGCGCAGCACGAGCACGATCGCTTCAGACGCATAGCCACGCCGTTGGTGCTCGTCGTCGATGGCCACGCCGTGGGAGAACCGGCCGGTGCGCGGATCCGCGTCGTGCGTCGAGACGGATCCGACCAGCTCATCGTCGTCCAACGTCTCGATCACCAGGCGGAATGAGTCGCCGACCGGTTGGACGGCGGACTGCTCCGCCGTCCACGCGCGGTATCCCTCGGCCGAGCGCGGCGGGTAGAGGGCGTCCAACGATCGTTGGTGCTCGGAGTGCGAGTCCATCCGCATGAACGCTCGCCAGTCCTCGGGTTCGATGCCCCGCAGCCGAACGAGCCGGCCCGTCCAGAAGGAACTCATCCGGCTATCCCAGCAACCACTTCACCTTCGCGTCCAAGGCTTTTCCGGGCTCTCGGCTGGCGCGGCACGTCGGCCGAACGGCGACGATCGGTCCCGCCGAGAACGGCGCGGCTCGTCGAGCGCTGGTCACGGGTTCGTGCAGATGTCCGCGATCTCCGCGGTGTCCCAGTAGAACGGGCGGACGTCGATGATCTGGTCGTCCTGGATCTCGACCGTTTGCAGGATGGGGAATTCGAGCTGGCGGCCGGTCGCCCGGGAGCGCGCTCGGACCTGGGTGAGCACCACGAGCGGTCCGGTCGTGTCGCCCGGCGTCAGGAAGTCCTGCGCCAGCATCTCGAACGATTCCCAGGTTCGGCTCATCGCGACGAAGAACCGTTCCATGCCCTGGTGGCCCTTCCAGCTGCCGCCGTAGGGCAGCGCCTCGGCCTGATGCAGGACGACCTGCGGCGAGAAGAACTCAGCGAGCGGCTCGAAGCTCGCCTCGCCGGGCCCGCCGGCCGCCAGGTACTCGGCCTCCGCCGCGTACATGCCCTCCAGCACCTGCATCTTCGTCTTCGTTGCTGTCACGCGACCAGCTTTGCCGCGCGGGAGGCCGGGCGCTGGCAGTGATCAGACATCGCACTCGCCGCCGTCCATGATCAACAGGCAGATATTCACTCAACTGGGCGATCAAGCGCGCTCATTTTTGGGTCGATGAATGTCACTGCGAGTGGGTTGTCGCGCGATCGTGGTGTTGTGAATTCACCGAAAAGAAGAATGCTCATGTAGTGACGAGTGAACGGTGATCGCGACTACGTTACCGGGCCGTGACGGATATCCGTGATGAAGTCATCCCGACCCAACAGCGCCCGCCGGACGCCGATGGCGAAGGCAGCACCACCAGCCGGCTCATCGCCGATGGGTCCGAGCCGACCACGGGTATTTCGGCGGCCGAGCAATTCCTGCGGGCCTTCCACGACGCTCATCCCGAGGCAGGGTCCCTGTCCCAGCGCCTGGCCGAGGTGCGCCAGGAGCTCGCCGACACCGGTACCTACCGCCACACCAGCGCGGAACTCGCCTACGGCGCGCGCGTCGCGCTGCGCGACAGCGGATGGTGCACGAGCGGTGTGCCGTGGCGCCGGCTGAAGGTCCGCGATCTTCGCGGCCTGCGCAACGCCTCAGCGATCGCCAGCGAATGCTTCGAGCATCTCCGGCTGGCCACCAACGCGGGCAAGATCCAGCCAATGGTCACGGTTTTCGCCCCGGACTCGCCGGATCAGCCCGGCCCGTGCATCTGGAACGAACAGGCCGTCCGGTACGCGGGTTACGCGTTGTCCGACGGCGGCGTGCTCGGCGATGCCCGGTACAGCGGATTCACCGCTGAGGCCCAGCGCCTCGGGTGGAAACCGCCGACACAGCGCGGGCGCTTCGACCACCTGCCGCTGGTGGTGGAAACCGCCCACGAAGGCGTCAAGCCGGTGACCATTCCGCGGGACGTCGTGCAGGAAGTTCCGCTGGAACACCCGGAGTTCCGGTGGTTCGTCGAGTTGGGCCTCCGTTGGCACACGGTGCCCCTGATCAGCAACATGCAGCTGCTCATCGGCGGCATCCGGTACCCGGCCGCGCCGTTCAACACCTGGTTCGTGGGGACCGAGATCGGCACCCGCGGCCTGGCCGACGAGAATGCGTACGGCGTCACCCGGCACGTGGCCGAACGGCTGGGCATGGACACCTCCACCGAGCGAAACCTGTGGCGGGACCGGGCGATCGTGGAGATCAACCGGGCGGTGCTGTTCTCGTTCGACTCCGCGCGCGTCACGATCACCGACCACCACAGCGAGGCGCTGCACCGGCTGGCCTGGTTGCGGTCCGCGCCCCAGGCCGGTGTCTCCCGGCCGATGTTCACCGTCACCAAGGAAGCGAGCCAGCGTGCCCGGCAGGGAGCACCGCATGGCTTCCAGTCCCCCGAACCGAGCCGGCCGCGGTACGACGTGCTGGCCCGGATGAACCGGCGTTGCCTGGGAACAGGCCTGCCCGAGGACTGAGCCGCGCGCCGACCGGCTCGGCGCCGCGCCGAGCCGCAACGCGGTCCATGACCTCGGGGAGAACCGAGCTGAGCGACATGAGCAGCAGCACCGCGAGGGCGACGAAGGCTCCGATTCCGGAAACGATGTTGACGAGCATTTCTGACCTCCCTGGTCTTTCCTTCCGACTCTTCAAGCATCACGTTCGGGACAGGTTCAGCGGATCGGTCATGTGGTCGGCCCCGGATGGCCATCCGGCCAGTCCCGCGCGGGCGGAACTGGCCGGATGGTTGCCGACAGGGCGCTCGCCCACTACTCGTCGGCGATGGGTTCGCTGCTGATCCTGCGCAGCATCGGGCCGCTGCTGGAGGCGGCGAGCACCGCGACGGCCACACCGATCACGACCGGCGCGAGGATCCAGCCGCTGATCACCACCGGGGCGTCCTCCCCGAACAGGGTCAGCATCGAGACCCCGATCGCGATACCGCCCGCACCGGCGGTCAGCGTCGCGACCAGCGCGGGCAGCGCCGCCTCGGTCCGCAGAGCGCGCCCCAGCATGCGCACCGGGGTTCCCGCCGCGATCAACGCGCCGAAGGTGCGTCGGCGATCGACCACCGACGACGCGGCCGTGATCGCGGCGCTGCTGCCCGCGAGCAGGGCGGCGAGTCCCAGGCCGATGGCGGTCACCCGCTTGAGGTCGCCCAGCATCGTCTGCTGGTCCTCCAGCCGCAGCTCGCGGCTCAGGAAGCTTTCGGCGGGCAGTGCCGCGGCGAGCGCGGTCCGCACCCTCTCCCGGTCGGCGTCGGTCGCCGGGTTCACCACCAGCGTCGACTCCCCGACGTTCGCGACCTCGGGCACCAACTCGGGGTCGATCAGCACCGAAGAGCTCAGCTCGGGATCCTGGCCGCCGAGCGGTCGCGTCACGACGTTGGCGGGCAATCCGAACGTCGCCGGTTCCTCGTTGGAGTCCCGGGCCGCGTAGGCCCGGATGCGCAGCCCCGAGTCCGGCAGCCCGGTGGCCGGATCAGCGCGGATCGCCGGTGGTCCCGCGCACACGCCGACGGCCATCCGGGTCACCGCCGCCGCTTCCGGGCAACTGATCACCAGGCCGGCGTACGTGCCGCCCTCGGAGGTCTCGAGGGTGACCTGGTTCGCGCTCACGACCGTGGCGTTCGCGCCGCGGCGCTCCAGCTCGCCGACGACGCGCTTCTTCTGGTCGGCCACCGTCGCGGACGGAACGTCCAGGTACAGCACGGAGTCCTTGAAGGAACGCCCGCCGCCCGCGAAGGCCTCGAAGCTGGGCAGCAACGTCAGCGCCATCGACCCGACGAACACCGCGAGGACGATGCCGGACACGGACCGGTAGGCGGCCTTCGGATCGCTGCGCAGCCGCCGACCCGCGAGCAGCATCGCAGGCCGTCGCCACGTGGTGGCGAACAGCTTGCCGAGCGCGCCGGTCAACCACGGACCGACGACCGAGGCGGACACCAGAACCGCCGCGAGCGCCGCGAGCATTAACGTCAGGCCACCGGTCTTTTCGGCGGTGGCGAGCCCGAACGCGAAGAACGCCGCTGCCGCGGGCAACGCGAGCAGCCGCCACGCCTTGGGCGCCTTCCGCGACTGGTTCATCGCCGCGCCGACCGGTGCCTGCACGACCCGGCGCAGACCCAGCACCGCGGCCAGCACGACCAGCAGCGGAATCACGACCGCCACCGCGACGACCGTCGGCACCGACGGGGTGAAGTCGCTCGGCAACCAGGTGCCGCCACCCCACGGGATCTGAGCCCCCACGAACCGCAGCGGCCAGCTCAGCGGGAGACCGACGACGGTTCCCGCCGCCGCGGAGATGGTGGTCTCGGCGGCGACGGTGCCGACCACCTGTCCCGGCGTCGCACCGGCCAGCCGCAGGGCCGCGAGCCGGCGCTCCCGGCGAGCGGCGGTCAGCCTGGCCGCCGACGCGACGAGCACCAGGCTGGGAATCGCGAGCAGCACGATCCCCACCCCGGACAGGAACTTCAGCAGGAAATCGTCGGTACCGGCCGCGATCCAGCCCGATTCCTCGGCCTTGACGACGTCCAGCGTGCCCGGCTGGTGCCCGACCACCGCGACGAGCTGCTCCGGGAACTTCAGCGAGGTCTCGTCCAGAACTCCGACGACGTTGCCGTCGAAGCGGTTGGCGAGCTCTTCAGGCGGGCGCTGCTTCGCCAGCTCGGCCAACCGCGGCGACAGCAGGACCTCGCCGGCACCGGGGAAGCTCGGCGCGCCGTCCACCGCGGGCCGGTCTCCCGACACGTCGAGCCGGATGATCTTCTCGTTCTCGAAGAAGTCCAGGCTCGCCTGCGAAACCGCACCGGAGGGATCGGCGGCACCGCGCATCCAGGTCGCCCGCTCCATTCGAGCGTCCGTCGCGTTCGGCAGGGTCGCCAGGAACAGGACCAGTGCGGTGGCGACCGCGACCCCGGCGGCGGTGAGCAGCGCCGACAGGCGGCTGCGCGAGTCGGCGCGCAGCACCCGCAGCGCCAGCTGCACGGGATTCATCCGACCATCACCCCGCCCGCGATCAAGCCGTCGCGGATCTCCACGATCCGCCCCGTCTTGGCGGCCAGTTCCCGGTCGTGCGTCACGATGACCACGGCCGCCTGGGTCGCCGCAGCGGCGGCGAACAGCGCCTGCGTGGTCTCCTCGCCGGTGCGGGTGTCCAGGGCGCCGGTCGGCTCGTCGGCGAAGATCACCTTGGGGCGGTGCGCGAGCGCCCGCGCGATCGCCACCCGCTGCGCCTGACCGCCGGAGAGCTCGCCGGGCAGCCTCTTCTCCAGCCCGCCGAGACCGAGCCGGCCCAGCCAGTCCCGCGCGCCCTCCAGCGCCTGCTTCCGGTTGGCACCGGCCAGCAGCAGCGGCAGCGCCGTGTTCTCCTCCGCGGTCAGCTCGCCGACCAGCATGCCCTGCTGGAAGACGAAGCCGAACTCGTGCCGCCGCAGCGTGCTGCGCTTCGCCTCGCCGAGCTGGTCGATGCGGTGCCCGTCCAGCAGCACCTCGCCGCCGTCCGGACGCAGGATCCCGGCCAGCACGTGCAGCAGCGTCGTCTTGCCGGAGCCCGACGGCCCGACGATCGCCAGCACCTCACCGGTGTGGATCGCGAGGTCCACCCCTGCCAGCGCCCGGTACGAGCCGTAGTTCTTGACCAATCCGCGCCCAACCAGGAACGGTTCCCCGGGCCGCCGGTCGACGATTGAAGCCGACATTTTCCTTCCTCCTGCTCGTTTCGCGCCGCTAACGCCGTTCGTCGCCGTGCTGGCCCGTGCTCGCCGTGCCTGCGGTTGCTCGTGTTCGGGCTGCGGTCCGGATCTCGGGGCCCCACCGGTGCGGGACCTGCTGGATTCGAGATTGGCGGTCGGCGGCGGATTCCGGATCGGCCTCGGGGCCGCTGATCGACGCGCGAGGGTCGGCCGATCGGCCAGGGCATTCGAACCATTCGGCCAAGGTGTTCGAATCAGGCCACCGGTTACGGTCGAGCCGTGAGCAACATCGCGACGAGGCCCGGGACCGAGCCGACCGCGCCCTGGTGGCGCCGGCTCGGTGTTTTCCTGCGCGCGCAGTGGATCTTCGCCGGGCTGCTCGGGTTGTTCTGGCTTGGGGACACCCTCGGGTTGCTCGACGACGACAGCGTGCTGCTCCCGGGGATCACCGCGATGGCGCTGCTGGCGATCCTCGGTCGCCGCGCGCCGGTCTGGTGCGGGCTCGCGGCCGCGGTAGTGCTGGGCTGCACCACGGTGGTCGGCCGGCTGTCCGGCACGTCTTTCCACTCCCTGGGGCTGATCACGATCACCCCGACCGAGAACCTGGCGGGCCTCCTGCTGGTGCTGTACCTGTTCCGGTTCCGCCCGCTGCACAAGGCCATTCCGGTCACCGCGGTGCTGGTGGTGAGCTGCGTCGCATCGGTGCTGGTGCGCGCGCACATGTCGGCCGTCTACCCTCCGATGGTGTTCGGCCAGACGCTGAGCTTCGGCTTCCTGCAGCTGATGCTCACCGCGGGCACCGGCATCTACCTGCGCAGCCGGCGATCCGCGCCGGAGGAGTCCCGGGACACCCCGTTGCGCACGCTGGTGCGCCGGCAGTGGCCGGTGATCGCGGTGCTGAGCGTGCTGGTCGTCTTGGAATTCACCAAGAACGGGGAAGATTCGCTGCTCAGCGGCGTCGTGCTGCTGCTGTGCGGCGTCGTGATGTCCGTGCTGGCCGTCTTCGGGCCGGTCCGGCCGTTCGAGGCGTCGATGCTCGGGGCCACGGCCCTGGTGCTCACCTCGTTGATGATGCGCTTCTGGGGGCTCTCGACCGAGGTCGCCATGATCGGCGGAATCCCGTTCGCCGCCACCGGAGCGGGGATGCTGCTGGTGACCTACGCCACCAGGCACGCGGAGCCGCAGCGCGCGGTGTGGGCAGGTGTCGCGCTGGTCGGTTCGGCGCTGTTCGCCCTGTTCGTGATGCCGGTCGACTCGTCGTCGCTCAAGGATTTCGACGACTACCTGCAACCGGTCTTCATGGGCGGGTTGCTGCTGGTCATCTCCGTCGGCACCGGGCTGTACTTCCGCGCGCGGGACACGGAGCGCACGAAGACCGTGCGCAGCGCGGTGTCCGACGCGCAGCAGGCCGAGCGAATGGCCTTGGCGCGGGAGTTGCACGACGTGGTGGCGCACCACGTCACCGGCATCGTGGTGCAGGCCCAGGCAGCCCAGATGGTCGCGGAGAAGAACCCGAAGGCGGCGACCGACGCGTTGGCGCGAATCGCCGACAGCGGCACCGAAGCGCTGACCGCGATGCGGCGGCTGGTCGCGAGCATGCGAGGCGCGGAGCCGGCCGGCGCGTCGGCGGCCACCGAGCAGGCCACGACCGACCTCGAAGCGGACCTCGAAGCCCTCGTGAAGGCCACTCGGCGCGTCCCGGTCGGCGACCACCGGCCGACCACTGTGGACCTTCGCATCGACCTCGGCCGGGAAATCCCGCCGGAGGTCGCCCGGTCCGCCCTCCGCGTGGTGCAGGAATCCCTCACCAACGCCGAAAAGCACGCGCTCGACGCGAGTTACGTGCAGATCGACGTCCACGCCGACCCGATGAACGTTTACGCGCGGATCACCGACGACGGCACGGCGGTACGTCACCAACCGGTCGGCGGCTCGGGCGGATACGGTTTGGTGGGGATGCGGGAGCGGATCGAGCTGCTGGGCGGCCGATTCCGGGCCGGTCCGGGAGAGCACGTCGGTTGGTGCGTCGAAGCAGTGCTGCCGTTGGCGGAGCAGAGCGGGAAAGTGGGACAGCGATGATCCGGGTGTTGATCGCCGACGACCAGGAGCTGGTGCGCGCCGGTTTCCGGATGATCCTGGAATCCCAGGACGACATCGAAGTGGTGGCCGACGTCGCGAACGGCGTGGACGCGGTCCGGGTCGCGCGGGAGAAGCGGCCGGACGTGTGCCTGATGGACATCCGGATGCCCGGGATCGACGGGCTGGAGGCCACCAATCAGCTGGCCGGCCCCGGCGTAACCGATCCGATCAAGGTGGTCGTCGTGACCACCTTCGACCTCGACGAGTACGTCGACCGCGCGTTGCGGAACGGGGCGAGCGGCTTCCTGCTCAAGGACGCCGGCCCGACGCTGCTGCTGGAGGCGATCCGGGCGGCGGAGCGCGGCGATGCGCTGGTCTCGCCGCAGATCACGGTCCGCCTGCTCAAGCACTTCGCCCAGCCCCCGGTGCAGCGCCGCGCGGTGCAGGTGCCGACCGTGGATCTGACCGAACGCGAACTCGACGTCGTGCGGGCGACCGCGCGCGGCCTGACCAACGGCGAGATCGGTCAGGAGCTGTTCATGTCGCTGTCCACGGTGAAGACGCACCTCGCCGCCGCGCAGGGCAAGATCAAGGCCCGCAACCGGGTGGAGACCGCGGCTTGGGCCTGGCGCAGCGGACTCATGGACGAATGAGTCTTCGCCACCGCGCGCGTTAGCGTGGCTTAGGCAGCCGATTCCGGCGGCGCGTGCGCTCATTTTGCGTGCCGCGTCGTTGGTTTCTTCCTTACTGCCAGAGCTGCCCGGCGAGCGGCGGTGCTGTTCTCCTTGAGCTGCAGCACGGCCGAACCCGTCTGTTGCCTTTACCCGTTCGGGGTCGGTCGAACGGTCGGCTGGGACTGGCCGATCGAACGAGGTCGACGGACCGATCAGCCGAGGTCCCGGGGCCGGAATCCGGCGATGCTGGAGTCATGACGAGGCGCACTCAGGACATCTTTTTCATGACGGTGCTGGGCGGTATCGCGGGATTGGCGGGGGTGATCATGTTGCTTGTCATGAGCACGGTGGGCGGCGGATAGGCGTCGGGCAGAATGCGGGCATGTCGATCGCACTACGCCTGCACGCGCCGATGGTTCTGCCCTGCGATCCCGAGTGCTCGGTGATCCGGGACGCCGTGGTGGACGTCGACGGCGAGGGTCGCATCGTGTACTGCGGGCCGCGGGTCGGGGCGCCGGAACGTCCGAACGACGCGAATGTCCGGGAATGCGGCGGAATCCTGCTGCCGGGCCTGATCAACGCGCACGCGCACAGCCCGATGACGCTGCTGCGGGGGATGGGTGGCGACCTGCCGCTGCTGCGTTGGCTGCACGAGGTGATCTGGCCGGCAGAGGCTCGGCTGCGCCCGGCGGACGTCCGCGCCGGGATGGAGCTCGGGTCCGTCGAGATGCTGCGGGCCGGGGTCACGACGAGCGCCGAGATGTACTTCATGGGCGAGTCGGTGGTCGAGGCCACCCTGGCTGTCGGTTCTCGGGTGGTGCTCGCGTCGGCGGTGATCTCCACGCCCGCGCTGGAGAAGCTCGGCGGCTGGCAGGGCATGGTCGACGGGATCAACCGGTGGATCGACGCCGACGGGCTTCGGTTCGGCCCCGGCGATCGGGTGGAGCTGGCGTACGGACCGCACTCGGCTTACACGCTGCCGCCGGAGGCGCTGCAGGCCATCGGCGAGTCCGCGCAACAGCGTGCCGCCCTGGTCCACACGCACGTGGCGGAGAGCCCCGCCGAAGACGCCGAACAGCGCGAGCAGTTCGGTTCGGTGCCCGCGTTGCTGGAGAAGCTCGGCGTGCTCGACGGCCGGGTGCTCGCCGCGCACGGCGTGCACCTGTCGGACGACGACATCGAGTTGTTCGCGCGCCGCGGGGTGGGCGTGGCGCACTGCCCGGGATCCAACGCGAAGCTCGCGTCGGGGACCGCGCGGCTGGTCGACATGCTGGCCGCGGGCATTCCGGTGGGGCTGGGCACCGATGGGCCGTCCAGCAACGACGATCTGGATCTGTGGGAGGAGGTGCAGTTGGCAGGACTGTTCGCGCGGACGATCACGGGCGATGCGACGGCGCTGAGCTCGCGGGCGGCGCTGCTTGCGGCGACGCGGGGCGGAGCCGAGGCGCTGCACCGGGACGACATCGGTGCGCTGGAACCGGGGCGCTGGGCCGACATCGTGCACCTCGACGTCGACAACCCGGCGTTCGCCACGGGCCTGGACGCGCCGGACGATCAGGTGTTGGCGAACGTGGTGTGGGCGGCCGGCTCCCGGTGCGTCCGGGACGCCTGGGTCGCGGGTGAAGAAGTGCTGCACGAGCGCGAGCCCACGCGGGTGGACCGGCGCACCGTGCAGGCCACGGCACGCACGGCCGCGCAGTACATCCGGGGCTGAACCCGGACCGCCTGTTCGGACCGGTTGCGTCAACCGATCCCGGGGCAGGGCACGTTTCGCGAGGCGGCGTCAGCCGCTGGCGGTGCGAGGTGCGGCTTGGGCCACGGCGGGTGCTCCGGAGTCGTCCGGCTAGGGCGGCCCCGGCGTAGCGAACTGGGCTTTCGCCACGCCGGAGCGGCCACAGCGAGACTGCGACTCCTGCGGGCGGCCGCTACCCGCATCCCTGCGTCGGTTCTTGCAGGTCGGCTCTTGCGGGACGGCCCTTGCGGGACGGGCCTCAGGACGGCCGGACGATGATCTCGGTGAGGTGTGCGTCGCCGCTGGCGCGCACCGCGGCCACGATCGGCGCAGCGACCGACTCGGGGCGCAGGTAGTGGTCCGGCTCGAACGCCCCGCCCTCCTGGTCGCGGACGGTGCGCTGCATGTCGGTGGCCGTGCGACCCGGGAACACCGAGGTGACCCGAACGCCGTTGCTGGCTTCCTCGGCGCGGAGCACATCGGCGAAGGCGCGCAGCGCGAACTTGCTCGCGGCGTAGGAACCCCAGTTCGGCTTCGCGGACAGGCCGGCGCCGGAGTTGACCAGCACCACGTGGCCCTTCGCGTCGCGCAGCGCGGGGAGCAGCAGGCGCGTCAGCTCGGTGACGGCGAAGAGGTTCAGCTCGAAGGTGCGCCGCCAGGAGTCGCTGGAGGCTTCGGCGACCGCGGCCAGCTCGACCAGGCCGGCGCTGTGCACCACCACGTCGAGCCGCTCGATGTCGGCGACCGCGGCGGCCACGGCGTCGTGGTCGGTGAGTTCCACGGGCCACGGTTTGGCACCGGGGAGCTCGTCCACGAGCTCCTGCAGCGCGTCGGCGTCGCGCCCGCCCAACAGCAGGTCGTGCGTGTCGGAAAGCGAGCGGGCGACGGCGGCACCGATGCCTCGCGAGGCGCCGGTGACCAGGGCAATTGGGCGTTCGGGCATGCCATAACGGTATCGTCGGGCGGTTTCGGGCCAGCGACCGGCCGTCCCAATCAGCGGACTACCTCTTGACCCATTGGGGTGATGGGGCTTAGGTCACTCGAGTGAGCAGTGTCGACGCCGCCCCTGCCGGTGCCCAGAACCGCATCCTGCGCAAGGTCGCGGTCCGGTTGATGCCGTTCCTGATCTTGCTCTACTTCGTGAACTACCTGGACCGGGTCAACATCGGCTTCGCCGGCCCGAACGGCATGAACGACGAGCTGGGGCTGACCGCTACCGCCTTCGGTTTCGCGTCGGGCATCTTCTTCATCGGCTACCTGGTGCTGGAGGTGCCGAGCAACCTCGCCCTGCACCGCTTCGGGGCGCGGAAGTGGCTCGCCCGCATCATGATCAGCTGGGGCGTGGTGGCGACGGTGATGGCGTTCGTGCCGAGCGCCACCGCCCTGATCGTGCTGCGGTTCCTGCTCGGCGTGGCCGAGGCCGGGTTCTTCCCGGGCATCATCCTGTACCTGACCTACTGGTTCCCGGCGGTGCAGCGGGCGAAGGCGGTCGCGCTGTTCATGACCGCGGTTCCGGTGTCCAGCGCCATCGGCGCCACCGTGTCGAGCGCGCTGATCAGCACCGGGCACGGGATCTTCGGGCTGTCCGGCTGGCGGTTCATGTTCCTCGTCGAGGGCATCCCGGCGATGCTGCTGGCGGTGGCGACCTGGTTTTACCTGACCGACCGGCCGTCGCAGGCGAAGTGGCTGTCGCCGCAGGAGCGGGCCTGGCTGACCGAGCAGCTGGAGGCCGAGCGCGCGCAGACCGAGACGGCGCACGGCTGGCCGTTGCGGAAGGCGCTGACCCACCCGCGGATCCTGGCGCTGGCGTTCGTGTACTTCGGCATCGCGTACGGGCTGTACGCGCTGGGCTTCTTCCTGCCCACCATCATCAAGGGCTTCGAACAGCAGTACGGCACCGATCTGTCGACGATGGACACGGGGTTGATCACGGCGGTGCCGTACGTATTCGGCGCGGTGGCCATGGTGTTCTGGGCCGCGCACGGCGACCGGAAGCGGGAGCGCGTGTGGCACGTCGCGCTGCCGATGCTGCTCGGCGGCATCTGCATCCCGATCGCGCTGTACCTGGGCAATCCGTTCAGCGCGATGGTCGCCGTGACGATCTGCGCGGTCGGCGTCTGCGCGGCGCTGCCCACCTTCTGGGCGTTGCCGAGCAACTTCCTGGCGGGCTCGGCGGCGGCGGGCGGTATCGCGCTGATCAACTCGCTGGGCAACATCAGCGGTTTCGCGGCGCCCTACATCACGGGAGCGCTCAAGGACGCGACCGGCTCGCAGAAAACCGGCCTGTGGGTGGTGGGCATCGTGATGGTCGCTGCGGCGATCACGGTGATCGCCCTCCGCGCTGCACCACGCGCGGAGCGGCAGGAATCGACCACCGCCCAATCTGAAGGCTGACGCACCGAACGGACCTCGGCTTCCGAGCGGACACGCGAAATCCATAGTCCGAAGTGGATGCCGAATCGCGCCCGAACTTCAGGAACGAGCAGCGGCGTACAGCCGCAAGAACGCCCGCACGCCGCTGACGATGATCTCGTCGGCCTCGCCCTGCGGAATCGGCATTGAGCCGTAGAACGTCCGCTGGAGCACGGCGGTGATGGTGAGCAGGTTGAAGTGGAAGGCGGCCTGCTGTGCGTCGTCGAACTCGAGCAGCCCGCGGTCGGCGATCTTCCGGAGGTACGGCGCGAGCCGCTCGTGCGCCGACTGCGGGCCCGCGGCCAGCCACTTCTCCAGGACTGCCGGGGGAATCCGGGTCACCTCCGCTTCCAGCGTCCGGACGAGCGCGAAGTGGTCCGGGAACTCGGTCACCGCCGCAATCCGGTCGCGGCTGAAGGCGACGAGGTCTTCCTCGATGTCGACGATCTTGCGCAGGTGCAGCTCCATCAGCCTCGCGATGGTGTCGGTGACCTCTTGCGCCCCGTCCAGCGCCACCGACAGGAAGAGCTGTTCCTTGTCGGCGAAGTGGTTGTAGATGGTGCGCTTGGACACCTGCGCTTCCGCGGCGATCGCGTCCACGCTGGCCCGCGTGTACCCCTCGCGGCCGAACACCTTGCGCGCCGCCGTCTCGATGGCGCGGCGTTTCTCCGGTCGACCGGTCGGTGACACCGGAGTCCCCTTCCAACGAGCTGCACTACTCGGTGCAGTCTACGTCGGTCCTCGCCTCGGGTTTCCGGCCTTGGGGCCGGACCGCAGGTCGGTGAAGTAGCTGTCGTGCTCGACGAAGAACCGCTCTCGCGCGTCGTCGCTCAACGCCGCGATGTGCCCGACGCCTTCGAAGTACTCCTCGCGCGGGGCGCCCGGCGCGAACAGCATGAGGAACGACACCGGCTCGTCGGACTCGTTGTAGAAGGAGTGCAGTCCGCCCGGGGGCACGTAGAGGAAGTCGCCCCTGGTCGCTTCGCGCCACTTCGCTCCGTCGTACACCTGCAGCGATCCGTCGGTGACGAAGAACGATTCGGACATCGCCTTGTGGAAGTGAGTGCCGGTTCCGGCGCCGGGAGCCAGGTCGACCACGTGGTAGAGCCCGAATTCGCCGTCGGTGGCGATGTCGTGGGTCCGGCCGGTGGGGTTCCCGGTGGCCAGGTAGTAGGTCCTGGTGCCGGACGGGTTGACCAGCTCCGGATCGGCGTCAGCCGGACGGAAGGAAGCACTGATCTCTCCGGCGTCGCCCTGGTATCGGTCTGGCGGGTAGGACATGGCGATCCTCCTCTGGGTCTCACCACGAAATTATACTCACCAGTGTAATATCTCAACTGCACAGTGCAGTTTACTTACGGCGCCGAGCCGGAGGACGGTGATCGTTGGTGCGAGCCGCGCGTTTTCCCTACGGGCCCGAGAAGTAGCGATAGCTCAGGCGGGTGTGGGCCCAGGCGACGCGGGCGTCGATCAGCCGGGTGAGCGTGTAGCGCGCGGGCGAGAAGCCGTGGTCGCGCCAGAAGGCGTCGCTGACCAGGTTCGCCGACGACCACTCGGTGCCGCAGCTGCGGAAGCCGCAGCGGGACGCCCAGCCGAGGACACCGGACAGCAGCGCCGTGCCCACTCCCCCGGATCGCGCGCCGGCGGTCACCACGGCGAGGCCGATCGTGGCCGTGTCCGGGAAGCGGTTGTCACGGCCCGCCTGGATCATCCCGATGAGCCGTTCGTGCTCCGCCGCAACGAGCACCACCCGGTCCGGGTCGACGAGCGACGTCCGGAGGTCGTCCCGGATAGCCCGGAGGTCGAGGAGCGCGGGGCGCAGGATCGGCGGTGCGGCGTGGAACCGCTGCAGCTCGACGGTGAGATCCAGGAGTTCCGAGAGATCTTCCGCGCCGGCCTCGCGAACTTCCGTTGTCCCGGCAGCACCGATCGGCGCCGCCTGCCGAATGCCTTTGACCTGGTCGATGCCGAAGCCCAGCTCGAACAGGCAGGTGATGACTGGTTGGTGCGCGGCGGCGACCATCACCGAGTGCTCGAAGGCGCCCACCGCGGTGAGCTGCTCGGACAGTGCCCCGTACAAGCGGCGGTAGATCTCCCGTTTCCCCTCCGGCACCGAGGCGTGCTGTTGGAGGCGGATCCGGGCCAGCTGGTGTCCCGGAAATGCCGGTGCCGATGCCGCCATGAAGCCGACGAGTTCGCCTTGGGCCACGGCGGCCACGGCCGGGCCGTCGCCCTGCCACTCCGCCACGAGGCGTCGTGCCGCATCCGCGTCGGCCAGGTCCGTGCCCGTCGATGCGTGGTCACCGGCGATCAGTTGCGCAGCCTGCCCGGCGAATCGGTCGTCGAACGGCACGATCTCCAGATCCATCCGACGTCACTCCGTCGTCGGCTGTGGAAAGTCGTTGCTGCGCCTGCGAAGCAGCGCATGCATGTCCGAAGCGAGCTCACGCAGTCGCGGCTCCTGAGCAGCGGCCGCATCGACGAGCGCAGCGATGCGGTGCGCCAACCCGCCGGCCGGATTGTGCTCGCCGATCCGCTGAAAGCCCCGCGACAGCAGGCCTTCCGCCGTTTCGAGGCGACCGCGCAGCACTGCTTTGCACGCGCCGAGCGTGTTCATCGCCGCGCTTTCCGGCAGCGACCAGTCAGTGCCCCGCGCCCGCGGATCGTCCGCATCGGCGTCGGTGTCGAAGGCGCGCGAGGCGGCTCAGATCTGCAGGTCGAGCCGCCAGAACAACGGCACGCCGCGAAATCGCACGAAGATCAGCCGACGCACTGCGGACCGCTGGAACTCCGGCACCGACCGCACGGATGCGACCTCGGCGACCGCGCCGAGCACCTCGACCAGCCGGTCGGCGCACCGTGACACCGCGCCGTCCGGCACCACCCAGGCGAGGTCGATATCGCTGTACTCGTCGGCGGTTCCGGCGCCCAGCGATCCGGTCAACGACGCCTGCGAGCCCGGCACCGCATCGGCAAGCACGCGGCTGATCGCCGCGGCGAAAGCGCGCTGGTCCGGAAACACCGCCACGGCACGAGCGTAGCCGCGCTGATCGGTTCGATCCTGCATCCGGGAGAACACCGATGACATCGGATATTGCGGACCGCCCGGCCATTCACGAGCCGCCCTCGCCGCACGGCCGCCTCGGCGACGAGCATCTCGACCGGCTGGACGAGCCGTTCACCTGCCGCCTACGACCGAGCGAAGTCGGCCAAGTCGAGCTCGTCGGAGCAACGCCAGCACTCGCGCCGGAGCCGCCAACCCCGTCGCCCACCACGTGATGCCGCAAAGGTGCGTTCAAAAGGCCTCGGCGGCAAGTCGGACGGCTCGTGCGGTTCGGCGTCGTGCTGCGCACGGACGCGTACCAGCCGCCGCAAGCCCCGTGCCCCGAACGCAACGAGGGCCTCCGGACCTGCCGGAGACCCCCGCGCTCGCAAGGTGGATCAGCGTCGGCCGATCTCACCGCCGTCCTTGCGCCAGACCGCCACGACCGACGGACGCGGCTGCGAGTCGCCGCCGTCCGGCCAGTGCGACGCCGGCTTGTCCGCGCTCGCCCCGTCGAGCTCGCCCGGGTGCTGCACGCACACGGTCACCACGCTGTCCCGGACCACCGGGCCGCAGGTCTCCGCGCCGTGCGGCACCGTCAGGAACTGCTTGACCCGACCGCGCTCCGGGCCGTCCACCGGCACCGCGAACAGGCCGTCGTTGCTCTTCAGCGCGTTGCCGTCGGTGGAGATCCACAGGTTGCCGTGCCGGTCGAATGCCACGTTGTCCGGGCACGAGATCGGGCTGACCTGCGACTTGTCGAACCCGCCGAAGTAGGTGCCCGCGTCGTTCGGGTCGCCGCACACCAGCAGGAGGTCCCAGCGGAACTTCGTGCCCGTCGCGTCGTCGTCGACCTCCAGCACGTGGCCGTGCTTGTTGCCGACCCGCGGGTTGGCCTCGTCCGGCGCCGCGTTGCCGGTCGAGCCGCGGTTGGAGTTGTTGGTCAGCGCGCAGTAGATGCGGCCGTTGACCGGGTTCGGCTGGATGTCCTCCGGCCGGTCCATCTTCGTCGCGCCGACCTGGTCGGCGGCGAGCCGGGTGAAGATGTAGACCTCTTCGGCGGTGAAACCGGGCACGAACGACTTCTTGCCGCTGGCCAGCGGAATCCACTCGCCGGTGCCGTCGAAGGCGCCGTCCGAGGGCAGCTTCCCGGTGCCGTCGATCTCGCTCGCCGGGCTGTTGCCGGCGAACCGCGCGACGTACAGCGTGCCGTCGTCGAGCAGCGTCATGTTGTGCCGGCGGGCGTGGGCGCTGGTGCCCCGCTTCACCTTCCCGTTGGACACGAACTTGTAGATGTAGTCGAAGCGCTCGTCGTCGCCGGAGTAGGCGACCACCCGGCCGTCGTCGGCGATCTTGACCGCCGCGCCCTCGTGCTTGAACCGGCCGAGCGCGGTGTGCTTGACCGGCGTGGAGTTCGGGTCGTGCGGGTCGATCTCGACGATCCAGCCGAAGCGGTTCGCCTCGTTGGGCTCCTGCGCGAGGTCCCAGCGCTTGTCGAACTTCTCCCACTTGCGGGTGCTCGTGGTGCCCTTGAGTCCGTAGCGGGCGAAGCGCTTCTTGGTCGCCGGGTCGGTGACCGAGTCGGCGTTGGCGAAGTACTGGTTGAAGTTCTCCTCGCCGGAGAGGATCGTGCCCCACGGCGTCAGGCTGCCCGCGCAGTTGTTCTGCGTGCCGAAGACCTTGGTGCCGGTCGGGTCGACCGAGGTCTTGAGGTAGTCGCTGCCCGCGGCCGGGCCGCGCAGCTCGAACGGCGTGTTCAGGCTGATGCGCCGGTTGTACCGGCTCGGCTTCGGCTTGAGCCCGCCGCGCCCCTCCCGCTCGACGTACACCACCGAAAGGCCGTGCGCGGCCCAGGCGATGCGCACCTGCTCTTCGGTCGGGTTGTTCTCGTCGTAGCCGACGAACATGTGCGTTTCGGTGGTGTACTCGTGGTTGACCACCAGCAGGTTCTGCTTGCCGCTGCCGTCCAGCGGGACCAGTTCGGCGAAGTCGTTGTTGTAGCCGAACTGCTTTTCCTGCGCGGCCGCGGTCTGGTTGTTGAAGTCGAACTCGGGCGCGCCCTGCACCACCGGGTCGCCCCAGCGGATCACGACGCCCTGGTCGTAGCCCTCGGCGGTGACCACGAGGTCTTCGGTGTTCGGGACGACCGGGGTGAAGTCGGTGCCCGGGACGTTCCCGCGGCCGGGACGGGCCAGCGGCGCCGGGGCGGCGGTCGCGGTTCCGGTGAGCGCGGCTGCGCCGCCGACGGCCAGCGCGATCACGCCGCTTGCCTTCAGCGCGGAACGCCGGCTGAGCACGCTTTCGACGATGTCGCCGAAGTAGGCGTTGGCCGACGTGTTCGGGGCCTCGTGCGCGCAGGCGTTGCCGCAGCGGTACTTGCAGGTGACCGAGGCCCGGTTCGCGGAGTGGTGGGAAAGCAGGGGGAGCGGGATTACCCGCCCGCTGTCCGGTCGGGAAGGCAAGCGGACCTCCAGATGCTCGTTGGGGAACATCTAAAAGTTAGGTCGATCAGGCGATGGTTCCTGGACGCGAAGATGAACGGGGGCTAAACAAGCGACGCAGAGTTAACAAAACCGCGCCCGGGCAACCGAAAAGGCCCAACGCAGCGTATCCGGCCGGACACGGATCATCAGCAGTACGGCGCCTGGTTGGTGAGCGAGGCCGCCACGTCCAGCCAGACCCGGAACTGCCGGTAGACCTCCGGCACGGGGCCGCTGATCGCGACGGTGCGGTCGTCGCGGCCGGTGACGCCGGGCAGGTTCAGCAGCGTGTCGGCCACCGAAGCCGACTGCCAGCGCACCGCGAGCGTCGTGGTCTCCGGCGCGGGCCGCGGAGCCGGGAGCTCGCCGGCCAGGACGGCGGTGGTCGCGGTTTCGATGGCCTCGCGGGCTTCGGCGACGGGCCGCAGTTCGGCGGCGAAGCGACCGCGCGCGTACTTCACCGGCACGGCCCGCACGGCGGAATCCCAATCGGTCATCTCCGCGCATGCCGCGTCGTCGCCCGAGAGCAGCACCACCGGGACTCCGAGCGCGGCGGCGGTGGCGTGGGTCAGGCCGATCTCGCCGGTCGGGCGGTCGTCGAGCCACATGTCCTCGATCTCGTGGCCCATGAAGCTGTGGCTGAGCACGCCCGAAGTGCCTGCTCGCGAGTGGAAGCCGATGCAGAGCGCGGCGTCGAAGGTGTCGTCGAGACCTTCGAGCATGCCCATGCTCTTGGGCTTGCCGCGGATCAGCCGGGCAGACGGGTGCAGCATGTCGGAGCGCATGTTGCGCATCGGGCCGTGCGCGTCGTTGACGGTGATCTCGGTGGCCCCTGCGGCGATCGCGCCCCGGATCGCCGCGTTGACGTCCTCGGCCATCATCAGCCTGCCGTGCTCGTAGTCCCGCCCGGTGGGCTGGACGTCTTGGGCGTCGACGAGGCCGGTGACGCCTTCCATGTCGACGCTCAGGTAGATCCGCATCCGCCACCTCCGAATTCGCCGATCACCGTGCCCGCCGATGGTTTCACGGCATCGGCGGCCGTCGGGCGGTGGACTCGGGGCGCCCGAAAAATCGGTTTCGGGCGCCGGATGCGGGTTGTTAGCGTGATCGGCATGGCTTGTTTTGCCGGTATCGCCGCTTTCATGCGGTTGCGTTCCGCCTAGGCGGCGCCTGATCTGTTTTCGCGCCGCCGTCCGCGTCCGGGCTCTCGTTCCTGACGCGCGGTTCGTCGTGCGGTGATTCCACGCTGACCTGCGCTCGCGGGGGCCCGGTTCCGACCGGTCCGCGAACGCAGGAGCAACGAACATGCCTATCCGCCGGAATTCGGCGCGCGATCGTGCGCGCCGCGAACTCGGCCAGAACTTCCTGATCGACCGCGGCGTCGCCCGCCGCATGGTCGATCTGCTCGATCCGTCGCCGGTTCCGATAGTGGAACTCGGTGCGGGGCGAGGGGCCATCACCCGCGAATTGGTCCACACTGGACGATCGATCACCGCGGTGGAGCTCGACCCGCACTGGGCCGACGAGCTCCGCGGCAGCTGTACCCGGGCGCGCGTGATCACGTGCGACATGCTCGAATTCCGCTTCCCCGACGCACCGCACGCGGTGGTCGGCAACCTCCCGTTCGGCATCACGACCGCGATGACGCGCCGGCTGCTGGGCGCGCGGTGCTGGTCGGAGGCGGTGCTGCTGGTGCAGTGGGATGTCGCCCGGAAGCGGACCGCGGGCGGCAACCAGCTGACCGCGCAGTGGTCGCCCTGGTACGAATTCCAGCTCTGCGGCAGGGTTTCCGCGCGTTCGTTCCGGCCGGTGCCCGCGGTCGACGGCGGCGTGCTGAAGATCCTGCGCCGAGCGGGCCCGCTGGTGCCCTTCGCCGAGCTCCGGCGCTACCAGCGGTTCGTCGAGGCGGTGTTCACCGGCCGGGGCCGGGGCCTGAGCGAGATCGTCCGCAACGTCACGGGATGCCGGGTGCGCGACCTGCCGGAGCTCCCCCGGGATCTCACGGCCGAAGGCTGGGCCCGCCTCTACGCCGGAACCACCTGACCGCAGGTGGCCCGTGAGTGCTTTGGGGCGTTATAGCACCCCAAAGCACTCACGGGCCGATTGCCGCAGGTCAGGAGTGCCGCTGCAGGAACTCTTCGACGGTCTGCAGCGCCGGGTGCTGTCGGCGCAGGGCCGGGATGTCGGCCTTGTAGCCGCTCTCCTCGAACCACTCGAACATCCGGTCCCGCCCTTCGAACGGCGCCGGTTCGTAGCGGGTCGGGGTGCCCGTGACGCGCTGGATCGTCTCCGCGACCTGCTGCATGGTCGGCTCGTCGCCGGCGATCTCGATCTGCTCGCCGATGTACCGCTGCGGGTCGTCCAGCGCGTTGGCCGCGAAGAAGCCGATGTCGTCGACGGCGATCATCTGCACCGGAGTCGCCGGATCCAGCGGCATCGACAGGATCTGCTCGCCGGCATCGTTGGTGGTGACGATGCTGGTCAGGTTGGTCATGAAGAACGCCGGGCGGAGCACGGTGGCGGGCACGCCGATGCGCCGGATGTGCTCCTCGACGGCGGCCTTGCTCTCGAAGTGGGCGACGCCGGAGTCGCGTTCGGCGCCGCCGACCGAGCTGTAGACCAGGTGCGAGACGCCCGCCTCCAGCGCTACGTCGGCGACGGTCGTGCCTCGGCGGACTTCGGCGGCCAAGCCGGCCTCGTCCCATGCCAGGGCCTGGACGCTGAACACCGCGTCCGCGCCGGCCATCGCCTTGCGCAGGGAATCGGCGTCGTCCAGGTCGCCCCGGACCAGCACAGCGCCTGATTCATGGAGCTCCCGAGCTGCGGGCTTTTCCGGATCGCGCACCAGCGCGCGCACCCTCCAGCCGCGCGCCAGCAGGTGGCGGGCGGTCGCGCCGCCCTGGTTGCCGGTGGCACCGGTGACGAGAGCGGTCCGGCCGTCGGTCATGAGAACTCCTTCTTCGTAGCCCCGAGATCGACTCCACTCTCGAACTTCGACTTAACTGGAGCTCAATTCGGTGTGACGCAGTGCACAACATGTGATCGCCAGGGGGTGGCCGGGCGCCGGGTCGGGGGCGAAGCGCCCGGCCACCATGCGGTCCGGCGAGGGGGAGGGGGATCCGCCGGACCAGGTCTCGCGGTCAGATGCGCAGCCGCGCAAGGGTTTCGGTGTTCAAACAGTGCCGCCCGGTGGACTCCGCTTCCCGTTGTCGCTCGGCCTCGACCTCGTCGCCACGCGAAAGGGTGTAAGCGCTGCCTTCAGAGCAGGTGCGATGCTCTAGACATGCCAACACCGACCGTGCGGCGACTGCTCGTAGGCCACCTGTTGCGCCATGCTCGGGAGGAAACTGGGCTGGATCTTGATGAGGCAGGAAAGCTCATCGGGAAGACCAACAGCACGATGAGTCGCGTAGAGCGCGGGCAAACCGCTCTTCCCCAGCACGTGCTGCAAAAGCTCATGGCTGCGTACGAAGAGCATGCTCCTGGCGTGATCGACCGCGAGGAAGTTCTGGACTTGGCGCGGGGTAGCCAAGATCGCGGACGATGGTCCGGCTATCGGTCGGTGTACTCCAAGTACTTCAGGATGGCGGTGGATCTCGAAGCTGACGCATCGACGATCTTCCAGTACCAGAACGAGATCATTCCTGGCCTGCTCCAGACAGAGGAGTACATTCGCGCTCTGTTCACGACCGCGCAGCTGCAACTCAGCGATCAGTCCACCGAGGACGCGCTTGAGGCACGGCTGGAACGCCAAGCTGTGCTCCGGGCGCAGGACGCTCCGCACGTGTACTTCGTGCTCTCAGAATCATCGATTCGACGCGTGGTCGGCAGCCGAGAGCTGATGGTGAGCCAACTGCGGCACCTGTCGGACACCGCGCGACTGCGCAATGTGCAGATCCAGATCCTGCCCTTCGACTCGGCCACTGCGCCGCGCGCCACCCATGACTTCAACCTGTTCAGGGTGCCGTCGCCGGGTAAAGCCGGACCGCTTGAGTTCGTCTACGTCGAAGACTTCACAGACGGCCGCTACCTGGACAAACTTGATGATGTCCATGCATACACTCTGCTTTGGCAACAGCTCGTCGCGGCCGCGCTCGATCCTGTGGAGTCTGAGAAGTTCATCGTGCGCGTCGCCGACGAGTTCGCTCGATGATCAGCAAAGAAGGCACGATGCGCAGCGAAGCAACGATCGACTGGCGGAAGTCCAGTCGTAGTCCCAACAACAACAACTGCGTCGAGGTCGCTCGCCTTGGCAACGCGGCTGGTGTACGGGACAGCAAGGATCCTGACGGTGGGCACTTAGCCGTGCCGGTGCTCACCTGGCACCGGTTCATCGGCGCCGTCAAGGACGGCACCTTCGACCACTGAGATCAACGACGTGATCATGTCCCGGAGCGGGCTACGAGCTGCGTTACGCGTGGGAAGCGGCCTGATACCGCGCCCGGTTCGGGCCTGACCGCCTGAACGGACCAGTGCCGTTGCCTCCGGCTGTGACACCGACCGGGCCACAGCCGGCCCGCGCCCGGGCCACCCGTCGATCGTCTCGGTGCGCTGCGGACCGGGCACCGAGCGTTGTGATCCGTGCGCGGAAAACACCAGGTCCTTCATCTGTGGAACCCTCGGCCTCTACCCTGCGTCCTAGGCTTTGCAGTTGATCGGCGGCTGAGAGGTTGCGGACGTGTACATCGAGGAGACCGGCGCGGGAGACGGTGACATCAAGGTCACCGTCGAAGGCGAGGAGTACACCGCCGAGGCCAACTACGACCTCGACGGCGATGGCGTCGACGAGACCGTCGCCGTGATGACCGACGACGGCTACGTCGCGTACATCGACGAGAACAGCGACGGCCAGGCCGACGTCATGCAGTCGATCGACAACGACGGCATCGTCGTCGAGCAGGCCCGCTTCGACGCGGAGACCGGCACGTGGGCCGGCGAGGCGCCCGAGCAGCACCCGGGCGGCGCCGATCCGCAGGACCAGCAGCACGGCCAGTCGATGGTCATCGACACGCCGCAGGGCGACATGCAGGTCGGCCCGGCCACCGAGGACACCAACCAGGACGGCATCGCCGACACCGCGGTCGTGGAGACCGAGGCCGGCGGCACCATGCTGGTCACCGACGTCGACGGCGACGGGTCCGCCGACCAGGTCGTGGAGATCAGCCAGACCGGCGACGTGACGATCTCGCACCACACCGGCGACGGCCAGTGGACGGTGGTCGAGCAGGGCAAGATGACCGACGACGGGCACTACGCCCCGAACCAGGCGACCGGCGCGACCGACGACACGGCCTGGACCTTCGACGACGCCGCCCAGCCGCACGCCGCCACCGTCGACACAAACGGCGCAGGCGGTCACGGCCAGCAGGGCGGCGGCCTGCGCGGCGCCGCGGGCGGTAAGGCCGACTCCGACGACGTCTGGGGCTGACCGCCCGACACGACTCCTCGCCCCGCCCGATGTGCCTGCGCCAGGCCGTCGGGCGGGGTTTTTCACGTCCGCGGCGGAGAGCAACCGCCATTCGGTCGATGCCTGCGCGTAACCCGGTGTTCGCGCAGACGTCCGGTTCGCCGGAAAATCTGGATCCAAGCGATCCCGGCACGGCGAGATTTTCGTCCAGACCACTTCCAAGGTCGCTTCTGAATCGATTCCCTTATCGTTCTTGTGAGAGAACGAACATGGCTGATCTCCATTGCGCGCCCATTCCGCCGTTAGCCTCGGTGCATCCCTTTTTCACTTCGCCCGGTCTTCGGGGCGGGCGAAGCTTTCCCTGTAAAGGCCGACGGGACCCCGTCGGCGAATCCGGGCTGTGGCGCCCAGTCAGGAGATGCGAAGCGATGACCGCATTGACCGTCCCAGGTCTCGACCAGGCACCGACCACGCACGAGCGCCTGCTGTCGTGGGTGCGTGAGGTCGCCGAGCTGACCACACCCGACCAGGTGGTGTGGTGCGACGGCTCGCAGCAGGAATGGCAGCGGATGACCGACCGCCTCGTCGAGGCCGGCACCTTCACCCGCCTGGCGAACAAGCCGAACTCGTTCTACGCGGCTTCGGATCCCTCGGACGTGGCGCGTGTCGAGGAGCGGACCTACATCTGTTCGGTCGACGAGAAGGACGCCGGGGTCACCAACAACTGGATGGACCCCAACCAGATGAAGGCGACCATGACGGAGCTCTACCGGGGCTGCATGCGTGGTCGCACGATGTACGTCATCCCGTTCTGCATGGGCCCGCTGGACGCCGAGCAGCCGAAGCTGGGCGTGGAGATCACCGACTCCGAGTACGTCGTGGTGTCGATGCAGATCATGACCCGGATGGGCTCGAAGGCCCTGGAGCGGCTGGGCGAGGACGGCGACTTCGTACCCGCGCTGCACTCGGTCGGCGCGCCGCTGGAGCCGGGGCAGCAGGACGTGCAGTGGCCGTGCAACGACACCAAGTACATCACCCACTTCCCCGAAGAGCGGATGATCTGGAGCTTCGGCTCCGGCTACGGCGGCAACGCGCTGCTGGGCAAGAAGTGCTACTCGCTGCGCATCGCCTCGGCGATGGCCCGCGACGAGGGCTGGCTGGCCGAGCACATGCTCATCCTGAAGCTGATCTCGCCCGAGGAGAAGGTCTACTACGTCGCGGCCGCGTTCCCGTCGGCCTGCGGCAAGACCAACCTGGCGATGCTGCAGCCCACCATCCCGGGCTGGCGGGTCGAGACCCTCGGTGACGACATCGCGTGGATGCGCTTCGGCGAGGACGGCCGCCTCTACGCGGTGAACCCGGAGGCCGGTTTCTTCGGCGTCGCGCCGGGCACCAACTGGAAGACCAACCCGAACGCGATGCGCGCCATCGAGCAGGGCAACTCGCTGTTCACCAACGTGGCCCTCACCGACGACAACGACGTCTGGTGGGAGGACATGGAGGGCGACCCGCAGCACCTCACCGACTGGAAGGGCCGCGACTGGACCCCGGACAACGGGGAGAACGCCGCGCACCCGAACTCGCGGTACTGCACGCCGATGTCGCAGTGCCCGATCCTGGCGCCGGAGTGGGACGACCCGAAGGGCGTGCCGATCTCAGCGATCCTCTTCGGCGGCCGCCGCAAGACCACGGTGCCGCTGGTGAACGAGGCGTTCGACTGGCAGCACGGCGTGTTCATGGGCGCCACCCTGTCCTCGGAGAAGACCGCCGCGGCGGCCGGCAAGGTCGGCGACGTGCGGCGCGACCCGATGGCGATGCTGCCGTTCATCGGCTACAACGTCGGCGACTACTTCGAGCACTGGGTGAACGTCGGCAAGTCCGCCGACGCCACCAAGCTGCCGCGGATCTTCTACGTGAACTGGTTCCGGCGCGGCGAGGACAAGCGCTTCCTGTGGCCCGGATTCGGCGAGAACTCCCGCGTGCTCAAGTGGATCGTGGACCGGCTGGAGGGCAACGCCGCCGCCGCCGACACCGCGATCGGCCGGGTGCCGTCCGCCGACGAGATCGACCTGGCCGGGCTGGACACGCCGAAGGCCGACGTCGACGAGGCGCTGAAGGTCGACGTCGAGGAGTGGAAGGCGGAGCTGCCGCTCATCGAAGAGTGGTTCGACACCATCGGCGACGACCTGCCGAGCTCGATGCGCGATGAGCTGGAGGCCCTGAAACAGCGTCTCGGTCACTGACCGAGCGACCCCCGGACGGGTGGACTTACCGAAGCGACGTGGGAAGCTTCGCGTCCACCCGTCCGGCGTGGAGCTCCGCCAACATGTGCGCATCCGTGCGGCGTTTCCCCAAGAGAGCTGAAGCTCTTTCGGGGAAACGCCGTTTTCGTTTTCGGCGGCGGGTGGATCTACCCAGCCGGGGAGAGCAGATCCGGGGATTCCAAACGATCAGCAACCCGACGGACACTGTCTGCGTCCCAGTGATTACCGCCGAAAACGGCGCGCCGATACGAGGGGGTGTGTCATGGCTGATCTGGCCATGTTGGCGTTGTCCCTGATCGCGGTCGCTGCGGTGTTCGTTTCACTCCGCAGGGAGGACGACGAGGTCGACGAACAGCCGGAAGCCGGTGAGATCGACCGGGTGCACCGGGACACGGTTCCGATCCGGAGGAGGCCACAACTGCGATGACTGTAAGGCATCTCCAAAGGCCCGCGGGCGGCGAGCGGATCAAGTCCACTCACCGCCCGCGAGCTTTTTGCCCGGAACTGCGCCTTTCGGGGATCAGCCGAGCGTGCCCGCCAGTCGATCCAGCGTGTCCAGCAGGCTCCGGCCGCCGGAGTCGAAGCTGCGCGTCGCCGCCGGTTCCGGCGCCGGCACGCCCTGGCAGGTCAGGTCGCCGGGCACCACGTCATCGAGCAGGTAAGCCGTGACCGCGTCGTCCACGCAGGCGTTGCCGATGCCGAAGACCCCGTGGTCGCCTTCGTCGCGAACGGTGATCAGCCGCGAGCCCTGGAACTTCCGGTGCGCGAGCTCAGCGCCTTCCCGCGCGGTCGCCGGGTCGTTCTCCGACTGGAGCATCAGCACCGGTGGGACGCCCTCTCCGGTCGGCTTCGGCAGATTCACGTCCGGACGCTCCCAGAACACGCACGGCTGCACGATCGAGTAGTAGCCCATGGTCGGGAACAGTCGTCCCTCGACGCCGGACTGCGCCACCACCGACTCTGGGGAGCCGCGGAACGGCGTGTCGTTGCAGCGGATCGAGTACAAGGTCGCCGCCTGGCTGTCGGCCGGGCCGGCCGCCTGCATCGGCATGACGCGGGCCCGCGCCTGCGCGAGCACCGGAGCCGCCTCGCCCGCACCTTCCCGCAGCGCCGCGAGTGCGCTGCCGAGCTTCGGGAACGCGAACTTCGAGTACATGCTCTGCACGACCAGGGTGTCCAGCGCGGTGTGGTCGACCGGCGGGCCATCCGGCGACGGCAGCGGATTCGCCTTCAGGTCCGCGCGCAGCTCGTCCACAGTGGCCTGAACCTGCCGAGGATCGGTGCCGAGGTGGTAGTTCGCGTCGTGCGCGGCCAGCCAGGGCAGCACGTCCTCGCGCCAACGGCGCTCGAAGGCCATCGGCTGCCAGCCGAAGACCTCCTGCCAGCTGCCGGTGAACTCGGCGTTCGAGTCGAGCACCACCTTGTCCACCGACTCCGGGAAGTAGGTGGCCAGGTAGGCGCCGAGCCAGGTGCCGCCCGAGACGCCGTACCAGTTGATCTTCTCGCGCTGCTCGACCTGGCGGAGCAGGTCGAGGTCGGCCACCGTCTGCTCGGTGGTGATGTAGCGGCCGAGCTCACCGCTGTGCTCCTGGCAGTCGGCGGCGAGCTGCCGGCTCATGTCCATCAGCGCCTTGACGCTCTCCGGGCTGCGATCCCGGACGTCCATCCCGGGCACCGCCTCCTGCGGTCCACAGGAGACGGTGCTGCTGTTCCCGGTGCCGCGCACGTCGATGCCGTAGACGTCGAAGGCGTCCATCACCTCGGGGACGCCCATGGTGAGCATCGCCAGCGGCATCCCGAGGCCCGCGCCGCCGGGGCCGCCGGGGTTGGTGAACAGCGCGCGGTCGCTGGGGCCGTCGGCGGGCGACAGCCGGGTGACGGCGATGCTGATTTCCTTGCCGTTGTCCGGGTTGTGCCAGTCCATCGGCGTGGTCATGGTGCCGCACTGGAGGCGCTCGGATCCCGGCGGCAGGTCGGGCGGGAGCTCGGGCGGGAAGCACGGCGCCCACTCGATGCGCTGTTCCGCGAACTTCGCCGGAACTTCGAACGGCGGCTGGGGTGGCGCCTGCTGGGCGAGGGCGGGCTGAGCAGCGACCAGCAGCACCCCCAGGGCTGCGGTAACCCCTAACGCGCGCAAGGATTTTCGCATCGGGTCCCCTCTCACGTTGCGTTCACTTGAATCTGCAAGATCATTCGATCAGGTGAACACAAGAGCGAGGTACTGCCGCTTGTCGAAACTATCCGTGACAAATGTCAGGAGCTTCCGGCCGCAGGAGCGCAATTTCTCGAGAAATGTACGTTCACCCGGATGAACGTCGATTTCTCGGGAAATCGCGCCCCGGCTTCAAAAGGTGATCCAGGTCACCTGGAACTCGGTGGGCGTCGCGGACAGGACTGGGTGTGGGAGAGACATTGCGCAGCCGGGTGCGGGCCGGGGATCCGGCGGCATTCGCGCGACTATTCGACGAACACGCCCAAGCCGTCTTCCGCCACGCCGCCAGGCTCACCGACCACGCCACCGCCGAGGACATCACCCAGCTGACGTTCCTGGAAGCCTGGCGGATCAGGGACCGGGTGCACGCCGACGGCGAATCGCTGCTGCCGTGGCTGCTCGGCATCGCCACCAACGTCCAGCGCAACGTCTCCCGCGCGGCGCGGCGGCACCAGGCCGCGCTGGCCCGGACCCGGCCGCAGGACGCCGTCCCGGACTTCGCCGACGACGTGGCGGGCCGGATGGACGACGCCGAACGAGTCGCGGCCGCGCAACGCGCGCTGGCCAAGCTCCGCCGCGGCGAACGCGAGGTCTTCACGCTGTGCGTCTGGTCCGGCCTGGACTACGCGGCCGCCGCGGAAGCCCTCGGCGTCCCGGTCGGGACGGTGCGCTCCCGGCTGTCGCGCGCCCGCGCGCGGCTGCAGAAGCTCGCCGATGCCGAAATGCGGAATCTGCGCGTGGCGGTGGAACCCGCGACCGCAGCCGGACAGGTAGGAGGTGGACGCCCGATGGCGTCCCGTTCGCCGCAAGGGAGGAACCGATGAAGGCCATGCGACGCGGGCCGCGCGAAGAGGTCGACCGCGCCGAACTCGCTCACCTGCTGCCGTCCCCGGCCGAGCCCGAGCTGTCCGGCGAGCGGCACACCGTCCTCAGGGAGAACCTCATGCGGGAGATCCACCAGCAGCCCCGAACCCACGCCCGACCGGCGCGGAGCAGGCGGTGGGCCCTGGCCGCCGTTCCGCTGACGATCGCCGCCATCACCGCAGGCGTGTTCGTGCTGCAGTCCGGCCCGAACGCCGGGCAGGCCGCCGCAGCCGAGCAACTGGGCCGCATCTCGGCCGCGGCCGCCGCGAAGCCCGAGCCCCAGATCCGGCCCGACCAGTACGTCTACATCAGGAGCGTCGGCGCCGACTCCACCGCCGACGGCGACACCGACGGGCCGTTCGTGCTGGGACCGGTGCAGGAGCGGGAGATCTGGTTCGCCCAACGGCAGGTCGCTCCCGGCACGGTCGTCGGCGCGATCCGCGAGGGCTCCGACCCGATGTACGAGCTGATCAAGCACGCCGATCAGACGCCCACCTACGAAGAGCTCAAGAAGCTGCCCACCGATCCCGACGCGCTGCTGGCCTGGGTGCGCGAGAACTCCGGCAGCGGCGGCTCGAAGGACCGGCGGATGTTCGACAAGCTCGGCGACCTGATCCAGGAAGCCCTGCTGCCACCGGATCTGGCCGCGGCGGTGTACCAGGCGGCCGCGAAGATCCCCGGAGTCGAGCTGGGCGGCGAGGCGCAGGACGCCGAAGGCCGCACCGGCCTGGTGGTGAGCTACCTCGACGAGGACGCCGGCATGCGCAAGCAGTGGATCTTCGACCCGCAGACCCTGGAGTACCTGGGGAAGCGGACCGTGCTCGCCGAGGACAGCAGCTTGGGCGCGGCCGGGGCCCTCGTGGAGACGAAGGCCGTCCTGGAACGGGACGTGGTCGACGGCATCGGGCAGGTTCCGAGCGGGCAGTAGCGGCGCCACCCCCTCACGAGCACCGCCGATTTCGGGCGAAATCGGCGGTGCTCCGCTTCCCACGGCATGGGTCAGGGCGTCGGACGGTGGACAAAATATGTAGACCGGTCTAGTTTTTAGGCATGGTGATCGAGAGCGATGAGACGCGAGAGCGGCCGACCGAGGCGCCGGATGCCGTCGTGTTCGGCGCGACCGGCTTCATCGGCCGGTGGACCGTGCTGCACCTGCTCGACCGGGGCCGCACGGTCGCGGCCGTCCTCCGGGATCGCGGCGGGGACGGGACGAGCCGGGAAGGCGAGCTGCGCGGATGGCTGCGCGATCGCGGCGCGGCCGCCGAACGGCTCGTGGTCGTCGCCGGTGATCTCACCGGCGGTTCCGGCCTGGGGCTCAGCGCGGAAGACGACGAGCGGCTCGCCGAGGTGCGTGATGTCTTCAACACGGCCGCCCTCTACCGGTTCGGGCTGCAGCGCGAGCAGGCCAGGGCGGTCAACGTCGAGGGCGCCCTCAACGTGCTGCGCTGGGCCGCCACCCGCCGCGACCTGCGCAGGCTGGTCCACGTGTCGGGCTACCGGGTGGGGCTGGACCGGCAAGCGCGGTATCCGCTTCCCGAGGCCGAACTGGCGGAGCTCTACCGGGACAAGGGGGCTTACGAGGGCTCCAAGGTCGAGGCGGATGCGGCCGTGCGGATCGTCGCCGCCGAGCTGGCGGTCCCGCTGACGGTGGTGAATCCCAGCGGGGTGATCGGCCACTCGACCACGGGCGAGGCCGGTCAGTACATCGGCCTGGCCGAACTGGTCCGCCAGCTGTGGACCGGGCGGCTACCGGCGCTGCCCGGAACCGCGCGCACTTTCGTTCCCATCGTGACCGTGGACCACTTCGCGAGGCTCATGGCGGCGATCCCCGAACACGACCCGGAGCCCGGCGGCCGGCACTGGGTGCTCGACGCGGACACCCCGGACCTGCCCGACGTGGTCCGGCTGCTCGCCGACCACCTGGGCGTGCGCGCGCCGCGGGCCCGCGTGCCGGTGTCCCTGGTCCGCCGTCTCCCGACCGCGCTGACCGGCGCCAACCCGGAAACCCTGGACTTCCTTGCCGAGGACCGCTACGACACCGCTTCGGCCGACCGGGTCGCCGACGCCGCCGGACTCCGGCAGCCGCCCGTCGGGACCGCGCTGCGCCGCTGGGCGGACCGGCTCGTGGCGGACCGGTTCGGGGCGACCTCGGCCGCGCTCCCCGGCGGCTTCCACGACGTCGGCGGCTCCCGGAGCTACCTCGCCGGTGACCGGACCTCGCCCGAATTCGTCCTCCTGCACGGACTTCCCCTCGACGGCGAATCCTGGCGGGGCGTGCTCGGCGAGCTGGGCGACGCGCGCGCCCTGGTCGCCGACCTGCCGGGCCTCGGCCGCTCGGCCCCGACCGAGGCCACGCCGCTGGACTGGCTCGCAGACCTGCTGGCACCAGTGCGAACCCGGCCCGTCATCGTCGCCCATTCGGCGGCCACCGCACCGGCGTTGCGCTACGCCGCCGCGCATCCCGACCGCATCGCGGGCGTGCTCCTGATTTCGCCCTACTTCCTCCAGTCGCAAGCCGCGAAGCTGCTCCGCACACCGGCGCTCGCCGCACCGCTGCTCAAGCGGATCTCCGTCCAGCGCCTCACCGGCGCGCTCTTCGGCGACGCTCCCTCTGCCGAAGCCCGTCAGGCCGTTGCGAGCGCCGCCGCCCAGCTGCGTCGACCTGCCGTCGCCCGCCGCACCGCCCGCTGGCTCAAAGCCGCGAACCACCCCGCCGAACGCGCCGCTCTCCAAGCCCTGCTCGACGACACCGAGGTCCACATCGTTGCCGGACAACAGGATCCGCTGCTCAGCGACCCGGGATCGGCCACCGTCACCACCATCTCCGGCGCCGGGCACAACCCGCAGCTCACCCACCCCGCCGCAGTCGCCGCGGTCATGCGGCGAATCAGTGCTTGATGGCTCCCGCCAGGTTGAAGGCGCCGCCGAGCGTTCGGCCGACGATCAGGTACAGCGCGATCACCGGGGCCGTGTAGAGGATCGAGTAGGCCGCCAGCTGGCCGTAGGCGATCAGGCCGCCCTGGCCGAAGAAGGTGAACACGCCCACCGACGCGGGCTGCTTCGCCGGGTCCAGCAGCAGGATGAACGGCACGAAGAAGTTGCCCCAGGCCGTGATGAACGTGAAGATCGCGACCACCGCCATGCCGGGCACGATCAGCGGCAGCACCACCGCGCGCAGCGCCTGCATCGCCGACGCGCCGTCCACCCACGCCGCCTCCTCGAGCTCGATCGGGACGCCGTCCATGAAGTTCTTCGTCATCCAGATCGCGATCGGCAGCGACGTCGCGGCCAGGAACAGGGTGGTGCCGAACATCGAGTCGATCAGCTCCAGCCGCACGAACATGCTGTACACCGGGACCATCACCGCGGTCATCGGCAGGCCGGAGGCGAACAGCACGACGTACAGGAAGGGCCGCCGGAACCGGAGTTGGTAGCGCGACAGCGGATAGGCGCACAGCACCGCGGCGACCACCGAGATCAGCGCCGCGCCGCCGCTCATCAGCAGCCCGTTCCACAGTGGACGAATGCTGGTCTCCCAGTCGAGCACCTGGCCGAAGTTGTCGAGGGTGAGCGCGGTGGGCAGCTGTGCCGCCAGCGGCGCATCGGCGTCGAACGCGGCCGTGACCAGCCACAGCAGCGGAGCCAGGAAGGCCAGGGCGACGGCCGCGAGGACCAGGTTGACCACAGTGGACACCGAGCGCCGCCGGGCGGAGGTCACCGAGGCCATCAGGCACCTTCCCGCCAGTTTCCTGGCTCCTTGAGACTTTTGGCGTACACGACGGCGAACAGGCCGCCGATCAGCAGCAGCACCAGGGAAATCGCCGCGCCGTAGCCGATCTCGTCGAACTCGAACGCCGAGTCGTACATCAGCAGCGGCAGCGTCTGCGTCGCGGCGCCCGGGCCGCCGGCGGTCAGCACGTAGATCAGCGTGAACAGCCCGATCGTCTGCAGCGTGATGAGCATCAGGTTGGTCAGCACCGAGCGGCGGATGATCGGCAGCGTGACGTGCCAGAACCGGCGGAACACCCCGGCGCCGTCGACCTCCGCGGCCTCCACCAGATCGGTCGGCACCTCCGACAGTGACGCCTGGTACACCAGCATCGAGAACGCGGTGCCCCGCCAGACGTTGCCCAGGATCACCGCCACCATCGGCGCGCTGTAGAGCCAGTCCTGCGCGCCGAGCCCGAGGCCGGTGAGCAGCCTGTTCAGCGTGCCGTCGGTGTTCAGGAACGCGTACACGGCGAAGGCCGCGACGAGCTCCGGCAGCACCCACGCCGACACCACGACGGTGCCGACCGCGCTGCGCACCCAGCGGCTGCGGTGCTGCGTCAGCACGGCGATGAGCATGCCCAGGCAGTTCTGCCCGATGACCGCCGAGCCGACCGTGAAAACCACCGTCAGCCAGGCCGAATGCCACAGCGCCGGATCGGTGAGCAGCCGCCGGAAGTTCTCCAGCCCGACGAACTCCGGCGCGGTCGCCGCGGCCCCGGTCAGCGCCGCGTTGGTGAGCGAGACGTAGCCGCTCCACAGGATCGGGCCCGCGACGAACAGGCCGAGCAGCACCAGCGCGGGCGCCATCGGCACCAGCCAGCGCCCCACCCGCGCCACCATCAGCCTGCCCGGGTGTTCGCCGGCTGCACGATGCCCGAAACCTGCTGCGCCCAGCGGTCGGCGACCTCGGCAGGCGGCTTACCCGCCACCACGTCGAGCACCGACTGCTGGATCTGCTCCGAGACCTTCGGGTATTCCGGCAGCGCGGGCCGGTAGTGCGTGGTGTCCAGCAGGCCGATCCAGAACGGGTTGAGCGGGTTGGCGCCGACCACCCGCGGATCGGCGGCGGCGTCGGCGCGGGCCGGCAGGTTGCCGCTGGCCGCCGCGTACTCCACGAGGTTGTCCTTGGCCATCGCCTGCTTGATGAACTCGAACGCGTCGTCCTGCTTCCGGCTGGACGAGCTGATCGCCAGCGTCCAGCCGCCGGAGAGCGTGACCGTGCCCGGCGCCTGCCCGTGCTGGGTGGGCATCGGCGTCGCCGCCATCGTCCGGCTCCAGTCCTGCCAGCCGGCATCCACCCAGTTGCCGGAGGCGAAGCTGCCGTCCAGCCGGATCGCGACCTTGCCCTCGCGGGTCAGATCGTCGCGGAACACCTTGTCGTACTGCGCATCGGCGATCTGCGCCTTGCTCTGCGTCAGGTTCTCCGCCAGCGCGGTGGACAGGAAGCCCATCGCGTCGGCGAAGCCCTTGCTGGGCACGATCCACTTCTGCTGTTGCTCGTCGTAGAGGGTGCCGGTTTCGGTGCCGTACAACAGCATTTCGACGGTCTGCATGCTGACCGACTCGCCCTCGGCCTTGCCCAGCGCGAGGTCCAGCGCGATGGCGTCCGGGCGGCGCTGCTTGACCTGCCGGGCGGCGTCGAGGATGTCGTCCCAGGTCCGTGGCCGCCAGTCGGCGGGCAGGCCGACCTCGGCGAACAGCTCGCGGTTGTACCAGAGGCCGCGGGTGTCGGTGTCCAGCGGAACCCCGTAGGTCTTGCCGTCCTGGGCCTTCCCGGCCTGCTTGGTGGTGTCGATGTACTGGCCCCAGTCCGACCACTGCCCGAGGCGGTCGTCCAGCGGCGCCAGGTATCCGGCCGCGACGTCGGAGTTCACGTTGAAGCTGTCCTCGTAGAGCACGTCCGGCGCGGTGGACGGCGAGCGCATCCGCAGCTGGAGCTTGGACAGGTACTCGCTCTCCGGCGCGACCACCGGATCCAGTTTCACCACCTTGCCCGGATGCGCCTGCTCGTACTGCTGCTTGACCCGCTGCATCCACTGGTCGACCTGCAACGTGTTGCCGTACCGGTGGTAGGCGACGCTGATCGTGTTCGGATCGTCGGCCGCGCCGCCGCCGCACGCGGCCAGCGTGATGATCAGGGTGGTGATGATGAACGCGGACTTCGCCTTGCTCCGACGCATCGCGGCCTCCTGCCGGCAGTGGTTGCGTCTGACCTGAGATCCGGATCACACTCTGGGCAAGATAATTCCATTCGATGGAACAAGTCAACGATCTTGCTGCCCCAGACGAGGAGCGTCGATGGCGAAAGCGTCCTGGCAGGGCACGAATCTGCCGCGGGTGGGCGGGTTCAACCGCGCGGTCGTGCTCGACGCGATCCGGCAGCACGGTGAAGTCAGCCGCGTGGAGTTGGCGCGGCGCACCGGGCTGACCGCGCAGACGATGTCCAACATCGTGCGCGCGCTGATCGACGACGGACTGGTCACCGAGAACGGCCACGCGCCGTCCACCGGCGGAAAGCGCCGCGTGCTGCTGAAGGTGGTGCCGGACGCGTACACGGCGGTCGGCCTGCACCTCGATCCGGAGCGGATCACCGGAGTCCTGCTGGATTTGGCGGGCGGCGTGCGGATGCGCAGCCGCCGCCGCGTGCCCGACGACGCCTCGCCCGAGGCGGTCGGGGCGGCGCTGGCGCGCACCTTCCACCAGCTGGTGCGGCGCTCCGGCATCGCCGACGACCGGGTGCTCGGCGCCGGGCTCGCGGTGCCCGGCCCGCTGGACGCCGCGAACCGGCGGGTGCTCGCGCCGCCGAACCTGGCCGGGTGGGCGGACGTTCCGCTCGCCGACATCGTCGAGGACCGCGCCGGGCTGCCGGTGGTGATGGACAACGACGCGACGGCCGCGGCGATCGGCGAGCGGTGGGCCGGCCGCGCGGACCGCGCGGGCTCGTTCGTCTACGTCTACCTGGGTTCCGGGGTCGGCATCGGCGTGGTGCTGGGCGATCAGGTGCATCGCGGGGTCAGCAACAACGCCGGCGAGATCGGCCACGTGCACAGCGGCGGCGGGCGCGAATGCCATTGCGGCAGAAAGGGATGCCTGGAGGCGTACTGCTCGATGCGCGCGATCGTCGCCGACTGGCGGGCGGCGACCCGGGAGGAGCCGAACGGGGAACCGGTCGCGGCGACCTACGAGCGCCTGTGCCGCTCGGCGGCCGACGGCGACGCCACGGCGTCCCGGGTGCTACGTGTGGCGGCGACCCGGTTGGGCCAGGCGTTGGCGTCGGTGGTGAGCGTGCTGGACGTCGACCGCGTGGTGCTCGGCGGGCCCGCGCTCCGGCATGTGGCGGAACTGGTGCGGGCCCGCGTGGCGAAGGTGGTCGACGCGCAGGTGTGGGCGCCGAAGGTGCGGCCGGTGCGCGTCGAGACGGCGCTGATCGGCGACGACGCCGGAGCGGTGGGCGCGGCGTCGCTGGTGCTCGACCACGCCTACTCGCCGCGCCTGACCACGCTCCTCGGCTCCTGAGCCCCGGGCTCAGCGTCGGCCGACTGAGCGTTTTTCATCCTGGTCAGCCCGCAGCCGCGGGTCGCAAAGCTGCACGTCGATGGGGTGTCGCATGCGCCGCAGGCGCATAACCCACCTACGACACTTGCACCGCCGCGGGTTCACTGCGCCCGTGCCCCTGGGGCACTCCTGGGCGAGGACGGCCCCTCCGCCGTGTATTGGACATACATCAGGAGGGGCACCCGCAGTCCAGGGAGCCTCTGAGGTTCCGCCACCCGCACCGCCACGCAAAACGAGGTTGGAAAAACCTCACTAGAACTTCTTGAACATGTCGCCGTACTGGTTGTCCCAAACCGACTGCTTCTTGGTGCCCGGGTAGCAGTGGTAGCTCACGTCGTTGGAACCGCCGCTGAAGTTGCCCGACACCTGGTAGCGGACACCATCGACGCTCTGCGCGGGATTGGCGCCCTCGTAGATCGATCCGTCCTGGCGCCTGAAGCCGTCGTGGCTGATCTTGTTGAGATCCTTGCTCGCCTTGTCGTCCGCCTTCGCGGCATCCTGGTAGCGGTCGTTCGCAGCCTTGTACTCGGCGTAGGACTTCTCGCCCTTCCGGAGGTCCTCCCAGGCCTGATCCCGCTCCCGCTTCGCCTCGAAGCGAGCGTCGGCGGTGCCCCCGTCCTTGTAGGCCTCCAACTTCTCCTGGCGTTTGAGGTCCGCGATCTCCGCGGCGTTCTTGCCGAAGTAGTCCTTGTGCGCCTGATCGCCGATGTTCTCCGGGAACTTGTTGGCGCCGGAGTTGCTGACGTTCTTGTTGTCCATCCCGGTGATGTGGGTGGTCTGGTGCTTGTTCTGGTGGGCTTCGACCTCGACGTTGTACTTCTTGCCGTTCACGTCGTACGTCCCCACGGGCTTCTGCTCGAGCGCCTTGGGCTCCGGCCGGTCCGTGTTGCTGCCGCCCTGGTTCGAAGGGCCTTGCCCGTTGTTCCCGGTCTCCGGCGTGTTCGGGGCCCCGTGCTTGCGCCCGGTCTTGTCCTTCGACCCCGCGGTGGCCCCCTGGCCCTGCCCGCCCTTCCCGCCGCCGCCCTTCTTCGGCATCAGCCCCAGCGGGTCCTTGGCGCTGTGCGGGTTGCCGACGTAGGCGACGGGGTTCGGGGCCGGGGCGAGTCCCAGCGGGTCCTGGCTGAGGTAACGACCGGTGGCCGGGTTGTAGTAGCGGTAGACGTTGTAGTTCAGACCGCTTTCGCGGTCGGCGTACTGGCCGGGGAACCGCAGCGGCGTGCCGGCGGCGGCCGGCGGAGCAGGCAATTCCCTACCCCACAGGCTGTTACGGCCGTGCCAGGTGAGCATTCCGCTGGGATCGATCAGATCGGTCGCCGTCCCAATCTGGTCGGTGATGACCGTGTGGAACCGCTCCTGCGCACCCGCGCCGCGCTCGAGCTGGGCGACGGGTGCGTCATCGTCCGGATGATGCGCCCAGGTCGTCACCGTGCGGCGGCCGTTGGCGTCGGTGTGCACCTGCTCGATCAGCGTCCCGCCGTCCCAGACGAAGTCGGTCTGCTCGGCCACTGCCGACATGTCGGGAGTGAGTCGCTGCTTGGCGATCCGCCGGCCGACCGGGTCGTACCGGTACCGCCAGACGACGCCCTCCGGGGTCGTGGCCGCGACCAGCCGGTCGTAGGAATCCCACGCATAGCGCCAATTCCGGCCGGTGTTGTCCGCGCGGAGGACCAGCCTGCCCTGCGCGTCGTGCTGGAAGGTGACCGCCCCTGCGGCGATCAGGCTGTTGCCCGCGTAGCGCCGCGGACCGGTCTCGACATCGTTGAGGCCGTTCGACGCGACGACGTTCCCCGACCCGTCGTACCGGTAGCTCTCCCGCCGGTCCGGTGCGATGACTTCGACCACCCGGCCGGACGGGTCGATCTGGTAGCGAATGCTCCCGGAGAGCCCGTCGTCGGTGCCGATCAGCTTGCCGTCGGGCCGGTGGAGGAACCGTCGCCGCAGCACGTGCTGGCCCGAGCGTCCCGTGACCACCTGCGAGGCGAGCCGCTGCTCGCCGTCGTACGACTGCACCAGGGTCACCGTGCCGTCGATGGAGCGGTTGATCTGCTGACCGGCGGCGTCGTAGCCGAAGTGCAGCGAATGCCCGGCGAAGGACAGGCCGGTCGGCAGACCCGCAGCGTCGTAGTTCCAGGCGCTGGCCACCCCGGACGGCGTCTGCCGCCGGATCACGCCGTGCTCGCTGTCGTAGTCGAACGTGACCGACCGGCCGTTGATGGTCTCCGCGGTGATCCGCCCCTGGTCGTCCCGCTCGAACTCGAGGACGGCGTCGTCGTTGGTCGCCCGGATCAGGTGGCCGACGGGTGAATAGGTGTACTTGGTGACGCCCGAGGGAGCCCGCCACTCGATCAGGTTGCCGAGCGCGTCGTAGACGTACTCGGTCTCCTCACCCGCGCCGTTGACCGAGCGCACGAGCTGTCCCGCCGGGTCGTAGACGTAGCGCAGCACCCGGCCGTCGAAATCGTGCTCCTCGACCACCCTGCCCGCGAGGTCGTAGACGTAACGCCAGGTCTGGCCCTGCGGATTCGTGACGGAGGTCAGCCTTCGCTCGGTGTCGAAGGTGCGCGTGGTGCGTGCCCCGGTCTGGTCGACGCTGGCCAGCTCGACCTCGAACGGGCCGTACTCGGTGGCGGTCACTCCGCCCACCTCGTCGACCTGCGCGATCTGGTTGCCCTCGGGGTCGTAGCGCCACTGCACCCTGTTGCCCAGCGAGTCGACGCGCCAGGAACGACGGCCTTCCACGGTCCAGCCGAGCTGGACCCGCCCGCCGGCCGGCGTCGTCGTCTCCCGGGGGCGTCCGAACAGGTCGAGCAGCCGGGGGTCCTCGGGCTCGGTGAGTTCCGGTTCGGTGGTCTCGGCGCGTCCGGATCGGATGCCCTCGACGCTGAGTTGCGGTGCTACGCCGACCTTTCCGCTGAACGGGTCCAACGCCTCGCCGTCGTAGGCACGCGCCCAGGTGCGCTCACCGTCCTTCACCTCGATCGAGGAGACGGTGCCGTCGTCGGCGAGGTTCAGCCGGACGGTGCTTCCGTCCGGGCGCGTGATCCACCGCGGCTTGCCCAGGCTGTCGTACTGGTAGTGCGTGGTCCGGCCCAGCGGATCGGTCCGGTCGAGCAACCGGTCGTAGCGATCCCACGTCGACAGCGTGGTGTTGCCGAGCGCATCGGACTCCCGCACGAGCTGCTTCGCGTCGTTGAACTCGAACTCTTTGACGCCGCCGACGGAATCGGTGTACCGGGTGATCGACTGGTCGTACGTGAAGGTGGAGTCGAAGAAGCCCTTGTCGCCCACCGTTCGGACGCAACGGCCGTGCTCGTCGTAGATGTAGCGGAACCAGAACCCGTTGCGGTCCTGCCACTCCGTCAGCCTGCCCGCGCTGTCGTACTGGAACAACAGCGCCTTGCCCGAGGAGTTGACCACTTCGGCCAGGCGTCCCTTGGCGTCGTAGCCGTACCGCATCACCGGCACGTCGAGGTCGCGTTCCGGGTCGACCACGCGGAGCGCGGTGACCCGCTCCTGGTCGCTGTCGATTTCCACCCGGTACCCGTCGGAATGCCGGATCGCCTTGGGCGGGCCGAACCGGCGGTGCTCGACGTCGATCCGGCGACCGTCCTCGTCCTCGACCGAAAGCAGCGGCAGCACCAGATCGCGCCCGACCGGCGGGCCGAATCCGAGGGTCTGGTTCTGGTCCGTGTTCTCCAGGCTGTAGCCGCCGTCTTCGTCCAGGTGCAACGGCCAGCGCGGGCCTTCGACCGGCAGGACCGGGGCTTCCACCGACGGCAGCGGGTAGACCAGGATCATCCCGTCGGGGGAGAAGTAGCAGACGTTCTCCGCGTCGATCTCCAGCCGCTGGTCCAGCGTCGAGGCCCACGACTGGCCGAACCACCGCCCCGCCCGGTACGACGAGACGTACATCCGCTGCAGCACCAGGCGCAGCGGGCCTTGGATCTCCAGGTCCCTCTCGGTCATCACCATGTGACCGGTGGCGAGGTCGACCGGCTCGGAGCCTCCGGTGCAGACGTCCTCACCCTTGATCGACCGGTCCCTGGGGTTGTCCGGCTTGTTGCTGGAATCGCTCGGCTTGTTGTTCGACCGCGTCGAAGCCGGGGAGTTGTTGCTCGGCGACTGGGAGCGGGAATTCGAGCCGGGCGTGGGCGATCCGTCGTTGCCGCCGAGCGAGCGGTCGCCGCCCTGCGAGCCGCCGTTGCCCCCGGACCGGTTGGACGACCCCCCGTCGTAGGAGGTCGAGGAGGTCTGCGACGGGCCGTTGTCACCGGTGTTCCGGTTCGGCGTGGAGTGGTCGCCGGAGCCGCCCTTGGAGCCGCTGCCCTCGTTGCCCGTCGAGCGGGTCGGGGCCGGGCTGTCGGGCTTGCTGGGGCCGCCACCCTTGTCGTTCTTGATCTTCTTCAGGGCCTTGCCCGCGTCACCGAAACCACCGCCCAGCTTCTTGAGCAGCGGAGCGAGCGCCTTCATCGCCTTGACCAGCTTCGTGGTCACATCAGCGATCTTCGCAACCACCTTGGCCACCGCCGCCACGACCTGCGGCACCACCCAGGCCATCGCAATACCCAACGTGGCCAGCACCTGCAACGCCCACGACACCAGGTGACCGACCAGTTCGGCGATGATGTCACGCACCAACGTGCGCACCGCCGCCACGACCTCACCCGCGGTGCCGATCCCGTCCGAAGCGCCCTCGGCGGCTTTCTTGGCGGCCTCGATGAGCTTTCCGGTGTCCTCACTTCGCTGCCGGTAGGCATCCGCCGCGTCACCGGTCCAGTCCGCGACATCACTGTTGACCATATTGGTCATCTCGGTGTTGATCTCACCAAGCTCCGCGGCGACGTTCTTCCACGTCTCCGAATGCGCCTTGATCTGATCCGCATCACCGGTCAACGCATCCAACGCATCCGACAGCGGACCGACGTGCTCCATGAGCCAGCCGACACCGGCCGCCAGGATCGACCCGAACGGATCCAACGCCATCGTCAGCGCATCCAGACCGGTGCCCACCGCACCCATCACACCGGACGCCCAGTCCCCGGACTCGATCGCCTTCTTCGTCTCATCAACGGACTCCATGATCGGAATACCGCTGAACGACTCCGTCGAATCCTTGCGATCCGCCACCAACGGATTACTCACGGCAACACTCCAGGAGAAGATCAGGTCGAGGGCACGTCAACACCGACGTCACCCGCTGAGGTGAGCCAGGCCGGGTGCCGGTGCACCGGGCGGCAGGAAGTCAGTCGCGCAGGGGGTCGAAGTCGGGGCCGAATTCGTCGTCCTCGTCCTCGAATTTGGGCCGCTTCTTCGGCGCCGCGGGCGGGTTCGCCGCAGCCGGAGGTGCGGGCGGCGGAGGCGGTGGTGCTGCCTCTTCCTCCGCAGGGGCGTCCCACTTCGAGGAGGCCTCGGGCTCGTCGGGCTCGTCCTCGGGCTCTTCGGGGAAGCGCTCGCGGATGTTGTCCAGCATCATCGTGCGCGTTTCCAGGTCCTCGTCGCCGAGGTGGGCCGACATCGTCTCGCCGACCTTGTTGGCGATGTCGGACTGCGCGCGGTGCATCGTGGACAGGATCTGGCTGGCCAGCTCCGACGGCGGCAACGAACGGACCTTGTCGGTGAACTCCAGGTCCGTCACGCTGCCGTCGGCGCGCACCGTGACCTTGATGTGGCCGCCGTCGCTGGTCGCGGTCAGCCGCAGCTGCTCGGTCTCGGCCTGCATGGCCTGGTAGCGCTGGGCCTTCTCCTCGAAGCCCTTCGCCCACTCCTGGATCCGCCGCTCCGCTTCGTCCGGGTCGGCCCCGATCGCAGCGAAGCCGCCCTGGTTCTGGCCCGGCATTGCACAACCTCCAAAGAACTCTTCATCTGCGAACCGCCTGCGCCCAGGTGTGGGCCGGCAGCGCTCCCGGCCGCTGAGCGTCGTCCGTCATCTGCTTCGGCTCGTACCGCTGCGACGACTCCACCTACTGCGTCGGCGGCACTCTGTACTGCCGCGGCTCCCCCTGCTGCGACGCCTCAAACGGCTGCACCGGCTCGGCCATCTGCTTCGCCTCAAACGGCTGCACCGGCTCCGCCATCTGCTTCGCCTCAAACGGCTGCACCGGCTCCGCCATCTGCTTCGCCTCAAACGGCTGCACCGGCTCCGCCATCTGCTTCGCCTCAAACCGCTGCACCGGCTCCGCCATCTGCTTCGCCTCAAACCGCTGCACCGGCTCCGCCATCTGCTTCGCCTCAAACCGCTGCACCGGCTCAGCCATCTGCTTCGCCTCAAACCGCTGCACCGGCTCCGCCATCTGCTTCGCCTCGAACTGCTGCCGCGGCTCGGCCATCTGGAACGGCTCCGGCCGCTGAGCACCCTCCGCTCGCTGGAACGGCTCCGGCCGCTGCATCGGCTCCGCGTACGACGCAGGCGTCACCTGCTGCTTCGCCTCGAACTGCTGCGCCGGCTCAGCCATCTGCTTCGCCTCGAACTGCTGCCTCGGCTCAGCCTGCTGGAACGGCTCCGGCCGCTGAGCGCCTTCGGCCATCTGCTTCGGCTCGAACCGCTGAGCACCCTCCGCCATCTGCTTCGGCTCCATCGGCGTTCCCTGCTCCGCCGGGTAGCTCGGTGCCGACGCGGGGATGGTTCCCTGCTTCTGCGCGGACGACTCGTCGTCGGAGTTCATCACCGGGCCGACCCCGCCGGCAACCGCCGGGACACCGAGCTGCGCGACGGCGGATTCCTTGACCCGCACCGCGTCGTCGAACTTGCCGAAGTTGTCCGCGCCCGCCTCGTCGGTCTCCTGGTACTCCTTGGCCGTCTGGCGCACGTTGTCCGCCGTGGTGGTGACGCCCTCCTTGGCGGCCTTGAGCGCGTCCATGCCCTCCTCCTCCATCGGGTTGATGATGGGTGGGAGGAACGAGCACAGCAGACCGTAGGCTTCGTCGGACATCGCCTGCTCAGCAGCGGAGATCGCGGTGTCGAAACGGTCCGCCAGACCGTCCAGGTGGCTGGCGTGCGCGGTCAGGTCCTCGGCTTCGACCTGGAACGTCATGGCTGTACCTCTTCAGCTCGTCAGTCGAGTTTGCCCAGGACTTCGGCCAGGCGGTGCTCGATGCGGCGGTTGTCTGCCGGGGCGATGCTCAACCAGGCGCCTTCGCTGACCATCAGGTACCGGCCCTCGTTGGTGTCGAACCAGGTGACCAGCGTCGACGACCGCTCCGAGCGGTGCGTCACACCGAACTGCCCGCCACCGATGCGGGTTTCGGACAGCTCGGCCAGCGCCGCGGCTTCCGATCCGGACAGACCTGCCCGGACCAGCGCGGTCTCGTCGTCGTAGTCCCCGCCGAACGGGTCGTCGTCGTCCTCTTCGAGCGCGCTGTTCAGCTGCTCCTTGCGCAGCGACAGCGTGCGCTTGGTGCCGGGTTCGCCGGGCGGCAGCACGCTCACCGCGGCCAGGGCCAGCGCGGTGGGCCGGATCTCGGTCAGCAGCAGCTGGTCACCGGCCAGCTGGGCCAGCACTCCGGAGCGACGGGTCACCGCCGCGAAGGCCTGCACCGGTGCACCGAGGTGACCGACCGCGTCCACCGAGGTCTCGTGCTCCACCAGCAACCGGAGCATCGCCACCAGGTCCTCGTCGAGCTCATCGCCCTTCGCGAGACCGCGGCCGGCCAGCGAGCGGAACGCGTCGGCGGCAAGATCGGCGCGTTCCTCCATCGTCCGGCCCAGACTGGGCACCTGCAGCGGGAACTTCGGGCGACCGAAGCCGAGTGCGCCGTTGACCAGGTCGTACTCGGCGGCGGTCAGCACGAAGTTCGGTGCTGTCGTGGTCGTCATTCGTTGTCCTGCCGCTTCTTCCGCTTGCTCTCACCGATCACCGGCGGCGGCAGGTCGGCGCCGGGCACCTCGACGATCTGGCCGCCCTGCACGTACTTCATCCGGCGTTCGTTGTCCTCCTCGCCGCGGCCGCGCTGACCGGCACCGGCGCCGCCCATCGGGCCGGCACCCATCCCGGCCGCGCCGGCGGAACCGGGCGCGCCAGGCGCACCGCCCATGCCCCGGCCGCCGAAACCGCCCTCACCCGGACGTCCGGTACCCGAGGTACCGCCGGAGGTCATGTTCGAGCCGCCACCGGCACCGCCACCAGCGCCACCGCCGCCGAAACCACCAGCGCCACCGCCGCCGAAACCACCGGCGCCGCCGGCACCTCCGCCGGATCCCATGCCCGGGATCGGCGGAACCGAACCGCGGAATCCGCCGCCACCGGGGCCACCGCCACCGGGACCGGTGCCCACAGGTCCGCCACCGACGGGGCCGCCACCGGGGATCGGGCCCGGGCCCCGCCACGGCTGGTTGCTGCCGGGCTGGTTGTTGTTGCCCGGCCCGCCGGGACGACGGTTACCGGGCCAGTTGCCGCCCGGCACGGGCGGAACGTCCTGGCCGAACGGCCGCGGCTGGTACGTGTGATCGCCGCCACCCGGCCCACCGGGCAGGGGCGGCGGATTGAAGCTCTGCGGTCTCGTTCCTTGCGGGCTCGTGCCCTGCGGCGTCGTACCGGAGACGTCGCCCAGCGGCGGCATGTTCGGACCGCCGAGCTTCGGCATCGCCTTGGTCGGACCATCGAACCCACCGGGGCCGCCGAGCTTGGGCATCGGCATCGCCTTGGTCGGACCGTCGAACCCACCGGGTTTCCCGGGTACGCCACCGGGACCACCGGGAACCCCGCCCAGCGGCGGCATCTGCCCACCGGGGGCACCGGGGGCACCAGGCCCACCGGGTACGCCACCGGGCATGCCCGGGCCACCGGCAGCAGCCGGGTTCGTGCTCTCCGGCGTGGTGGGGGTGGGCGGCATCCCGCCGGGGCCGCCAGGCGCACCGGGTCCACCCGGCGCTCCAGCGGGCACCGCGTCCCCCGCCGGGGTGCCCTGCTCCTGCGGGGTGTTGGCGGGCAGCGCGCGCTTCGCCGTGAACGCCTGCATCTGCTCCACCGGGTTCGGCGGGGGCTCGAAGCTCGGCGTGTCCTTGTCGATGTTGCGGGACTCGTTCTCCATCCAGTCCATGACCTGGACGGCGCGCTCGTGCGAGCTGGCGGCCTTGGCCTCCTGGACCTGCAGGTCCGCTGTGGCCTGCATGAAGCCTGCGAGATCGCCCGCGGTGTAGGTGCTGACCAGCGTCACGGCCAGGTTTTCCTTGCCCTTGACCGGCTCGGGCATCTCGGTCTTGGCGACCTCCATGATCCGGCCCTGGGTAGCGATCCGCTCCGACAGCGTGCCTGCGGTCGAACCCGCGTCGCTGTTCCAGTCGGCCAGCTGCTGGATCGCCGAGCGGGCCGCGTCGGCCGCCTCGCCCTGCCAGCCCGCTTCAGTGGAGCGCAGCTGCTCCGACATCCGCTGCGAGGACTCGTCGATGTCGCTGCTCAGCGAGTTCCACTCGTCCGCGAGCTGGCCGACCCGACCGGGGTCGTTGTTGTTGTGCACCGCCGCGTAGAGCTCTTCGTGGCTGCGCGACGCCCAGTTCTGAGTCTCCGTCAGAACGACGTCCTGACCCAGGCCGCCCTGCCTGGCTTGCAGCTCGCCGCCCTGCTTGGCTTTCAGCTCTGTCATCTCAGGCTTTCATCCCCTCGGCTGCGGCAGGTGCGCCCCCGCAACGGGCCATCACATGGGGTTCTGGATCGCGTCATTGGCGATCTTGCGGAACGACTCCGCTGCGTCCTCGTCGGCGCGCTCGTAGGTGCGCATGGCCGCTTTGATCGCGTCCCGCGCTTCTTCGAGGACCTCGCGGTACTTCTTCAGCGCATCGTTGAACGAGCGCCCGGTGCCCTCGGCGCGATTGGCGAACTTCGCCGCCATCGCCTCGCCGACCGGGTTCTCCCCCAGCGGGGCATTCCCGGTGAGACCACCCGCCCTGGACACCCAAGAGTCCACTTTGCACATCTGGTCTTCCAGTGCGGTGCGGATCTGCTCGCCGGACTCCGGGTCCAGGCGCAGCTGCTGCGATTCCACCGCTTGGCGCAATCGCTTCACTCCAACGACGGAGCGCTCCAGGTTACGGACCGCCTGGAATTCCTCGGGTTCGGTCATGAATCCCCCAGACACAACATCACCTTGGCTATGATCACAGCCGTCGCCAACGTCATCCCAACGCCCGACCAACTCCCGTTGGCGGCGGCCGCACTCGCCCGACGAACGACTCGATCGAAAAGCGGATGTCTTCTCCGAGAACCCGACCGCAACTGCGGATTCGCTTGCTGGGCCCGATGGAATTGCTACGAGCAGATGGCGGCGCAGCCGCTATCGGTGCCGCCAAACGGCGCAATGTGCTTGCTGCTCTTGCCATCGATCTCAACCGCGTCGTCTCCGCGGACCGGCTGATGGACATCGCCTGGGACGGCCACCCGCCGCCCACGGCCAGGGCCTCGCTGCAGGGCCACATCGCCCAGCTGCGCAAGGACCTCGGCGACGGTGTGGAGCTCGTCACCCGTTCCCCGGGTTACCTGCTGCTCGCGCCCCGTGCGCTGCTCGACGTGACGCGGTTCGAGGATCTGGTCGCGGCCGCCAGGGACGCGTCCGACGCCGACGCGGTCGAGCTGCTGCGCGACGCGCTGGCCCTGCGCCGCGGCCCGGCCCTGGTCGACATCGAGGCGGAGGCTCTGCGCCGCGACGCCTCGGACCGGCTGGACGAGTCGGTGGTCACCGCGGTGCACGAGCTGGCCCGGCGGCTGAACCGGATCGGTCGCGCCGCCGAGGCGATCGACCAGCTCAGGGAGGCCGTCGCGATGCAGCCGCTGCGCGAGCCGCTGGTGGAGCTGCTGATGCTGAGCCTGCATCAGACCGGCCGGCAGGCCGAGGCGCTCGACGTCTACCACGGCATGCGGACTCGCCTCGCCGACGAGCTCGGCGTCGCCCCCGGAGCCGGCCTGCAGGAGGCCTTCCACACGGTGCTCAACGCCGATGGCGGGCGGCGACCGGCTCTCGTGCCCTCGCAGTTGCCCAGGGAGAACCGGGGTTTCGTGGGCCGTGGCGCCGAACTCGCGCAGCTGGACGCGGCGCTGGACGACGACGGCCCGATCCGGATCCTCACCGGTCCCGCGGGCGTCGGCAAGACCGCGCTCGCGCTGCGCTGGGCGCACCAGGTGGCCGCGGACTTCGAGGACGGCTGCCTGTTCGTCGACCTCCGCGGGTTCGACGACGCGGATCCGGTGGCGCCGGCGCAGGCGCTCAGCAGTTTCCTCCGCGCGCTCGGGGTGCCTGCCGCGCGGATCCCCGACGACCTCGACGAGCGCGCCGCGCTGTACCGCTCGGTGCTGGCGGACCGGCGGCTGCTGGTGGTCCTCGACAACGCGCGTTCGGCCGCGCAGGTCCGCCCGCTGCTGCCCGGCAACTCGGGTTGCGTGGTGCTGGTGTCCAGCCGGAGCCGCCTGGACGACCTGGCGGCCACCGAAGGAGCGGTCCGGCTGTCGCTGCCGGTGCTGGACCGGCAGGCGGCGGTCGCCGTTCTGCGGCTGCTGCTCGGCTCCGAGCGGATCGCCGCCGAACCCGCCGCCGCTGCCGAGCTGGCGGAGCTGTGCGACCGGCTCCCGCTGGCGCTGCGGATCGCCGCCGCCCGCGGCGCCAGCCATCCGCACTTCACGATCCGCTCGCTGGCCGACATCTACTCCGACGAGCGCCACCGGCTGACCAGGCTGTCGCTGCCGGATTCCGGCGGGAGCATCCGCGCCGCCCTGACCACCAGCTACCGGCGGCTCGACGACGCATCGGCGCGGCTGTTCCGGCTGCTGGGCGAGCACCCCGGCGCCGAGGTCGACTACTTCGCGGCCGCCGCGCTCGCGGGCACCAGGCTCCGGGACAACCAGGCCCGGCTGGAGAGCCTGGTGGCGGCCAACCTGCTGCACGTGACCGGCCCCGGCCGGTACGGGCGGCAGGACCTGGTCCGGCTCCACTCGGCGACCCTCGCCGCGGCGGAGCCCGCGGCCGACCGGGACGCCGCGATCACCCGGCTGCTCGACTACTACCTGCACGCCGCCGAAAGCGGCCTGCGCGCGGTCGAAGGTCCGGCGCGGCGGCCCGGACAGCAGGCTGCGCACCCGCTCGCCGAGCTGCCCGACCTGCCGACGGCGCAGGCGGCGCTGAACTGGTTCCGGACCGAAGAGGACAACATCCAGCACGCGCTCACGCTGGCGACCGCGCGCGGCCGGCACGACCGGGCGTGCCAGCTCGGGCTGTACCTGGACCGCTTCCGCCGCCACCTCGACGGGCCCGACCCCCGGGAACTGGGCGAAGCGCTGGCGCAGGCGTTCTTCCCCGGGCACATCTGCGGGAACTCGGTCTTGTAGCAGCAGAAAGCCCCCGCACAGGTGCGGGGGCTTGCCGGGTCGCGTCAGGACTGGATGTGCGGCACGGCTTTGGCGACGGTTCGGCCGAAGACCTGCATGCCCTTGGCGTTCGGGTGCAGCGGGGCCGCGACCGAGGTCGGGATCAGGCCCTCGTAGTACTTGTCCGCCGGGGCCGCGCAGACGTCGTGGCCCTTGCTGACCGGGCCGAGGTCGACGAACTCCGCTCCGTGCGCCGCCGCCCGCTCACGGAGCATCGCGCTCAGCCTGTCCACACTGGACTGGATGTAGTCCGCGTCGCGCGCCCACATCGGCTCCTTCGGGTAGCAGCCGCCTGGCCGGAGGTAGGTGCCGTAGCCGACCACCACGATCTCGGCGTTCGGCGCCCGGTGCCTGATCTGCGCGAGCGCGTCGTCGAAGCGCGGCGCGAGCGCGTCGATCCGCTCCGCGAGTTCGTCCTCGCCGCCCGCGGTGAACTCGTCCGCGCAGGACGAGCCGATCGGCTCCGGAAACGGGTTCACGCACGAAAGCGCCGCCCGCACCAGCGAGACGTCGTTGCCGCCGATGGTCACCGTCACCAGGTCGGTCCGGTCGCTGAGCGCGTCGTACTGCGGCGCCATGATGCCGTGCTGCCTGCCGGAGAAGTCCTCGATCTTCGCGCCCGAGCAGGAGACATCGGTCAGCTTCGCGCCGATCAGCCCGGCGGCCACCTGCGGGTAGTTCTCCTTGGAGCGGAAGCAGAGCAGGTTCGGGTCCGGGTTCGGCATGAGCGGCCCGGCCGCCGCCGAATCGCCCATCGCGACGTATTCGAACTCGTCGGCCGCGTGCGCGGTGGGCGCGAGCAACGCCCCCGTCGCGGCGAGGGCGGAACCAAGTTGAGCGAGACGACCGAGCTGGGATCCCACGCGGGCCTCCTGCATGAGCTGACCATTGGCCAACTTGATCTAGCACGCGAAGATCCCTCCGACGCGAGAATTCACCCGCCGTCGAGCGAAATGAAGCAGATCGGGGCAAGCCGGTTCGGCAGAGTGACGATTGCCGGGCTCACAGCTCCCGGTGCAGGGCTCTGGTGATACCCGCGGCCACCGTGGTGGCCAGGATCCAGCCCGAGGCGATCAGCACCACCGTGATCCACTGCGAATTGCCGTGCGCCTGCCACATCACGTCGTGGCCGAGGTTGATGATCGGCACCAGCTGGTCCACTGTGTACAGGAACGGGTTCCACACCGGGTGGTCTTCCTCGTTGATCGGGACCAGCTGGTGGTGGTCGAACCAGGTGGTGCCGCCCGCCGTCAGCAGCACCAGCCAGATCAGGGCGCGCAGCGGGCGATAGCCGTAGCTGACCGTGATCAGCTGCAGCATGCTCCACAGCCGCACCGGCAACCGGAACGCGGGCCGGGTCGCGGCCGCGATCGCCTGGTAGCGGCGCCGCTGCTTCTCGATCAGCACCAGCACCGCGTGTTCCTCGTTGCCGTTGCCGCGGAAAACCCGCGCCAGCTGGTCGTACGGCCCGGGCTGGTAGCGGCCGCCCGAGTTGGCGCGCAGCCAGCTGAGCCGCTCCCGCACCGCGGCCTGGTCGGTCGGCTCGATGGTGGTGGTGAAGTTGTCGTACCCGAAGTCCTCGACGTCGACGCCGCCGGACGCCGCCCACAGCGACGCGCTGTCCGCGAGCAGCTCGCACTGCGCCTGCCGCAGCATGATCCGGCCTTGCGGCGCGGTCTCCGGAACCAGCGTGAGCTCCTGCGCCACCAGGCCGAAGGCGTTGATCGCGTTGCGGCTGGTGCCGTCGCCGAGCCGGCAGCCCCCGAAGTTCGCCTGCCGCCCGATCTCGGCGCGCCGCAGCTGCACCTCGCCCTCGGCGAGGAACGGCCGGTTGCCCGCCGCGCACACGAGGTCGCGCGCGATGCGGGCCGCGCGCAGGTCCAAGGAGGACTTGTAGGCCATCCGGTGGCGATGCCACGCGGGCTTGGTCAGGTGCGCCGAGCGCAGGTCGATGTTGGCGCCGATCTTGGCGCCCTGCAGCTGGATCGAGCCGACGACGTCGGTCTCCCGGCAGTCCAGGTTGCTGCCGACCACGATCCGGCTGGCCTGCAGCACGTCGGTACGCGGGCCGTGCAGGCAGGCCTTGTTCAGCTGGAAGCTGCCGTGGATCCGGACGTCGATCATCCGCACCTGGCCGTGCAGCTCGACCCGCGACGCCTCCAGGTTGCCGAGGATCTCGGTGCCGTCGATGTGCACCGAGCGCAGCGGCTGCTCGACCGACGCCTTCGCGGAGCGCGACCAGCTCAGATCGATGTGCGCGCCGGACATCCGCAGGTCGCCGCCGACCTTCGCGCTCACCATCCGGATGGTGCCGCCGCTGCAGAAGCCCTGGTCGATCTGCACGTCGCCGCGGATGTCACCGCGGTCGACGACCAGTGTGCTGGTCGGGTCGTCGTACTGGGATTCGCCGCGCTGCGACGGAGCGACGCCCGGTTCCAGCACGGCGTCGCGCAGCCGCAGGTCGCCGAAGATGTGCGCGCTGGGCAGGAACAGCAGCCCGGCGACGGTGAACGGCCGGCGGGTGAGCGGGTCGACGTCGCAGCGCAGGCTGCCGCCGATCTGGATCCCGTTCGCGTTCAACGCGTACCGGCCCCGGTTGCGCAGCGCCCCGCCGGAGAGCGTGAGGTTGCCGCCGACCTTCGCGCCGGGAATGCGGATCTCACCGGTCACCTGCAGCCGCAGACCGAGCAGCGCGCCGGTGACGGACAGCCGGTCGCCGTAGATGGCGCGGCCGCCGGGATTGCGCAGCTCGCTGTCGTTGAGCAGCAGGGAACCGCCGAGCTGGGCGTCGGCGAGGTCGACGATGCCGCCGACGCTCGTGCAGTTGCGGAGCACGGTGTCGTTGCTGGTGTTGAGGTTGCGGGCGGCGAGGCCCGGGAACCGGCAGTGCCAGAGCACCAGGCCGGCGATGTTGGCCTGCCGCAGGTCGGGCGCGTACTCGAACCGGCAGCGGACGAACTCCAGCAGGTACGGCAGATCGGTGGCGCGCAGGTCCAGGTGACCGGTGATCACCGCGTCCTCGATGGCGATGACCTGCTGCTGGCCGCCGCTGCGCCGGGCGAACGGCCGCCAGCCGGGTTCCTCCAGCGACTCGACCAGGCGGCGGGCGAGGTATTCGCCGCGGATCTCGCGGTCCTGCGAGTGCCGCGCGGCGTGCACGTCCAGCGGCGGAACGGCGCCCTGGGCCGCCCGGTCGGCTCTGCCCTGCCGGAGCAGCTCCTCGAACCGCTGCTCCGCAGCGGTGAGCGGACCGTTGCTGTCCCACGGCTTGACGACCGGCACCCTCGCCCCCGACCTAGTCCCCGACCAGTTGATCACCCGAAGGTAGTCGATCAACTACCTATAGAACTCGGACGTGTGATCACAACCGTTGGTTGCGATGCGCGCCGTAGTGCAGCCGGATGGCCTAGCCGGTTCCACGTGAAACGGTTCTCCCGGAAACAGGGCCAGAAAGCGAACGGCCCGTTCGCCTCGCGGTACGAGGTGAACGGGCCGTTCGCGCCGATCTCGACGTCAGGTCACTCCGGGGCGGGGTGGGCGTGGGTCGGGTCGAGGACGCGGGCGAGGAAGGTGCGGGTGCGCTCCTCCTTCGGCGCGCCGATCACCTCGGCCGGCGGACCCTGCTCGATGATCCCGCCGCCGTCCATGAACAGCACCCGGTCGGCCACCTCGCGGGCGAACTGCATCTCGTGGGTGACCACGAGCATCGTCATGCCCTCGTCGGCGAGCTGCCGAATCACGCCGAGCACGTCGCCGACCAGCTCCGGGTCCAGCGCCGATGTCGGCTCGTCGAACAGCATGACCCGCGGGTTCATCGACAGCGCCCGCGCGATCGCGACCCGCTGCTGCTGACCGCCGGAGAGCTGCGCCGGCATTGCGTCGGCCTTCTCCGACAGCCCGACGCGGTCCAGGTTCTCGCGCGCGACCTTCTCCGCCGTCGCCTTGTCCCGGCCCAGCACCTTGCGCTGCGCCACGGTCAGGTTGTCCAGCACGTGCAGGTGCGCGAACAGGTTGAACTGCTGGAACACCATGCCGATGTGCCGGCGGGCGCCGTCCAGGTCGGTGTCCGGGTCGGTGAGGTCGGTGCCGTCCACCACGACCTTGCCCGCGCTCGGCTCCTCCAGCAGGTTCACGCAGCGCAGCAGGGTGGACTTGCCGGAGCCGGACGGGCCGATGACGCACACGACCTCGCCGCGCTCCACCTCCAGGTCGATGCCGCGCAGCACTTCCAGCGAGCCGAACGACTTGCCCAGCCCGGAGATCTCGATCATCACGTCGCTCATGCCCCCACACCTCCGTGCCCGCTCTTGGTCCGCACGCCGCCGCCGTACTTGCGCTCCAGCAGGTTGGAAACCCTGGACAGCGGAATGGTGATGATCAGGTAGCACAGCCCGGCGATCAGCAGCGGCGTCAGCGACGCGTACTCGTTCAGCGCCGCCCGGCCGTACTTGGCCAGCTCGTACTGGTCGCCGGCGAGGCCGAGCAGGTAGATCAGCGAGGAGTCCTTGGTGAGCAGGATCAGCTCGTTGGTCAGCGGCGGCAGGATGATCCGGAACGCCTGCGGCATCACCACGGTGATCATGGTGCGGGTCGGCGACATGCCCAGCGACCGGGCCGCCTCCACCTGGCCGCGCGGCACCGCCTGCACGCCGGCGCGGATGGTCTCGGCCATGTAGGCCGCGCCGACGAGGCCGAGCGCCAGCATCGCGGTGGAGTAGATGTCGAACCGCAGCTGGAAGGCGATCGGCACGCCGAAGCCCAGCGCGATGAACACCAGCAGCGCGGGCAGCCCGCGGAACAGCTCGATGTAGCCGGTGGCGATCCACCGGTACGGGGCGACTGGCGACATCTTCATCAACGCCAGCACGATGCCCAGCCCGAGGCCGAACCCGAAGCCCAGGGCGGTGTAGATGATGGTGTTGACCAGCGCCGTGGTGATCACGCCGGGGAACTGCGCGATCGCCACGTCGACGTTGAAGAACGCTCGCGCGATGGAGCCCCAGTCCGCGACCACGGCCATCACGATGATGGCCACGACCAGCACGGCGTACTGGATGCCGCGGTTCAGCCGGGCCCGCTGTCGCCGACCAAGCCCCGATTTGGGCTGCTCGGTGTCGGTTGTCATGAAGTCTCCTGATCAGTGTTCGGGGCCGGCGGTGGAGCACCCGCCGACCCCGTCCGTTGGCATTGGAGCGCTATGCCCCGCAGGCGATCACTGCGGCTTCTTGCCGAACCACTTCTCGTAGATCTTGTCGTACTCGCCGTTCTCCTTGAGCTTCTTCAGGGCGGCGTTGACCCGGTCCTGCAGCGCCTTGTTCCCGGTCGCCATGCCGATGCCGTACTGGTCGCCGGTGCTGAACTCGTTGGTGACCTCGACGTTCGGGTTGTTCTTGACGAAGTCGCCGAAGACGCTGTTGTCGTTGATCGCCGCGTCGACCTGGCCGGTCTCCACCGCGGTCACCGACAGCGGCAGGTCCTCGAACTGGACGACCTCGTAGCCGTTGGCGTCCTTGTTCTCGTTCGCGTACTTCTCACCGGTGGTGCCCAGCTGGACGCCCAGCTTCTTGCCGCGCAGGTCCGCCAGGCTGCGGATGCCCGAGCCCTTCTTCGTCATCAGCGCCTGGGTGGAGTCGAAGTACGGGTCGGAGAAGTCGAAGGCCGCCTCGCGCTCCGGCGTGATGCTCATGGCCGCGGCGGCCACGTCGCAACGCCGCGTGTTGAGGTCCTCACCGGACTGGATGCCCTCGAACGGGGTGTCCACGATTTCCTGCGTCAGGCCCATGTCCTTGGCGATCGCGTCGACCAGGTCGACGTCGAAGCCGACGATCTTGCCCTGGTCGTGGAACTGGAAGGGCTTGTAGTCCATGTGCGTGCAGGTCGTGAGGATGCCCGGCTTGATCACCTCCACGCCGCCGTCCGCCGTGCCACCACCGCCGGTGGTGGACTCCGCACAGCCCGCCGCGACGGCGGTGGCCAAGGCCAGAGCCGGCAGCAGAGCCATCGCTCGTAGTGTTCTGCGACGCGCCACGATGTCACTCCTAGTAGGTGAGAACGCGAGTGTTCGAATGGTGCCACTCGTTCGGGCGTAATCCCAATGCTGAGTGTTGCGAAGCCATCAAGTTTTCGGTCCACGTCCGGCCGCGGATCGGCCGGCGATCGGAAACCTGCCAGCGGACCGGGGCAAAGACGAAAGGAATTCCGCCGAACCTCCCCTGTTCGTGCGGGATGTCGCCCGCGGTTGCCGAATGGCCCTCAGTCTCATGTGGTGCGTGCCACTGGTCAACAGGGAGTGCTCGACGGGCTTCGGAACGCGGCCGCGAGGCCCCTGCGGACGATCACCGCTCGTACACGCAACGTGTCCGGATGGGTGCACTTGACGAGAAGTCGCCACTACCCCATCCGGCGGTCGAGCGGATATTCGCTGGTTAGCAGACTTTCGACGGGGCGCCGAGCCCGGCGCCGAGAGCCCGAGGAGGTCCCGATGAAGCGTGCCGGCCTGCGACGATCGGCCGCGCTGTGGATCGCAGCCGCACTGGCCGCGCTCGCCGCCGTCGCCGTCCCGGTCGCCCAGGCGCAGACCGCGGCGGCCCAGCCCTTCAGCGTGCTCCAGCTCAACCTGTGCAACAGCGGCTTCGCCGACTGCTACTCGGAGGGCAAGGCGGTCGACTCCGCGATCGCCGTGATCCAGCAGCGCCGGCCGGACGTGGTGACGCTGAACGAGGTCTGCGCACCGGACATCACCCGTCTGACGCGCGAAACGGGCTACCGGTGGGCGTTCGCCCCGGTCGGCGACAAGGCCACCGGCAGTCCGTACGCCTGCAAGGACGGGCGCGGCGATTACGGCGTCGCCATCCTGACGAACCCCGATCTCGGGGCCGCGGGCGAAGCGGTCGAGAGGCAGTACGCCGTGCAGGACGGCGGCAACGAGCAGCGGGTGCTGCTCTGCGTGCCGTACTCGAAGGTCGCCGCGTGCACCACGCACCTGTCCGCGAGCGATGGCCTGGTCGCGGCCGAGCAGTGCCGGGAGCTCTCCGGCGTCGCGACCGCGCTCGGCGCCGAGTCGGTGATCGGCGGAGACCTGAACCTGGTCGCCGGCGGCAACCCCGACGTGCAGGGCTGCGTGCCCGAGGGCTGGTACCGCGCGGACGACGGCAGCGTGCAGCACGTGCTGGCGATGGACGTGTTCCGGCTCGAACACGCCGAAACGATCCCGGTCGACGGCACCGACCACCCCGGCCTGCTCGTCGCGACGACCCGCTGAAACGTGAGAGCGGTCGCCCCGGATTCCGGGGCGACCGCTCATCGGCGACGAGCCGTCAGCGCGGCGGGGCGGGCGCTCCGCCCGGCGGCGCGCCGCAGTGGATGATCGGCTGCGGGTTGTAGACGGTGTGCTGGGTCTCGGTGCGCACCTGGCCGGTGGACAGGTCCTTGATGGTCCGGGTGTCGTTCACCGAGAAGCCCGGCGTGCCCTTGCTCGCGCTGCACGGCTCGCCCGGCGGCACGATCTTCTCCTGCGGCGGCGTGGGATTGGTCCGCTCGCCGGTCTGCGAGGACACGTCGAACTGCTTGGTGCCCCACAGCGTCACCGTGATCGACGACGGCGTCCAGCGGGTGGTGATCATGATGCCGCTCTTGGCGACGTTCTTGAACTTGACGTCGATGATGCTGGCGCCGCTGGGGCTCTGGAACACGGTGGCCTCGCGGCCCGCCGGATACCGGCTGATGTAGTAGCTGTGCGCCTTGTGCTCGACGTTCTGCATGCCGGCGAAGTACGAGGCGTTGTACAGCGTCGTGGCGAACTGCGAGATGCCGCCGCCGACGGCCCGGCCCGGCCGGCCGTTCTCGATGATCCCGGACTCGACGTAGCCCTGCGGAATCCCGCGCGGCCCGGTGTGCCCGTTGAGGCTGAAGGTCTCGCCCGGCTTGATGATCGCGCCGTTGACCTGCTCGGCGGTCCGCCGGATGTTCACCCCGGACGCGGCCTCGAAGCCGTTGGTGGTGAACTCGCCGACCACCTCGCGGATGCCCATCTGGTTGGCCTGGTCGGTGGTGAACTTGGCGGGTTCGTGCACGTAGATGGCCTGCACCGCGCGGTCCTGCGGCCTGCGGAGCACCTCGTCGAGGCGCTCGAAGCTCTTGTTCCAGTCGACGCCGATGCCGTCGGTGGACGGCCGGACCACCGGGGCGCCGCCTTCCAGCGCGATCTCGGCGTCCTTGCCGGGCTTGATCGTGTCGGCCAGCTGCGGTTCGACGCTGCCGATCGCGGTCGGCAGGTCCACGCCGGCCTTCAGCCCGCCGGCTCCGTCCGGCTCGAACCGCAGCGACGCGGCGATCGCGGCCGGCGCGAAGGTCGCGTCCTTGCCCTGGCCGCGCACCGTCACCGGCGCGGACACCGCGGGCTGCGCGATCTCGCGCAGCGCCCGCTGCACGCCCTCGCGGGTCGTGCTGACCGGCTGCTCGGTGAACGGCACCTGCACGGCGACGTCGTCCGCCCAGTGGGTGAGCACCTCGTCGGTAGCCCGCTGCACGTCGATGGTCTGGCCGGTGATCGGGTCGACGGCGACCGGCTTGGTGCCATCGAACCGGATGGCGCCCTCGGCCGGGGCCAGGTCCAGCTGCGGCCGGACCTGCTCCAACGCCTGCACAAGCTGCTCGCGGTCGCCGTGGCTGACCGGGGCGACCTCGCTCGTGGTGAACAGCGAGGCGATCCGGGTGAACGGGTTCAGCGGCTGGCTGCCCGCCTGCTGGACGGTCGCCGTCCAGTCCATCTGCAGCCCGGCCTGCTCGGGGTTGATCGTGGCGGTGCGGTCGCCGACCCGCAGCTCGACGGGCTCGTTCAGGCCCGGGCCGAGCTTCTCGCGCAGCTCCGTCTCGGCGGCGGTCTCCTCCAGGCCGCCGATGTCGACGCCGGCCACCACCGTGCCGCGCGGCACCTGGCCGCTGGTGAGGACCAGGTCGCCGATGTAGAGCAGCGCCAGCACGCCGACCACGGCGCCGGCGGCGATGCCGGCGCGGATCAGGCCGCGCCGCTTCTTGTCGGCGTCGGACGGTGGCGGGGTCGCGGCGGACCAGCCGCTGGGCTGGGCGGCGACCTGCGGGATGACCTGGGTCGCGCCGATGGGGAAGGTGGAGAAGTCCGAGGCCACCGCGGCGATCTGGGCGGTCCGTTCGGCGTCGGACTCGGGTTCCGGTTTCTGGGGCGCCGGCTGCGAGGTTCCCGACAGGTTGGGTCGGGTGCGTTCGTCGAAGTCGGCCTTCACCGGTGGGATCTGGGTGGTCTGCTCGACGCTGCTCTCCGGCTGGGCGCCGCCGGAACGTTCCGGGTCGGTGCGCATCCGCTCGGTCGACGGCTCCGCACCGCTTCGATGATCGTGGTTTTCCGGCACCGCTTCCCCTTCTCGTGTCGGTCCTGCGGTGGGGCGCGTGACGATATCGGCGGCCGGCTCCGCGAAGGAAGGGCCGCGTCGGCTACAGGTACAACCCGGTGCCCTGTTCGGTGCGTTCGCTGGCCACGGCGTGCAGGTCCCGCTCCCGCATCACGAGATAGGCCTGGCCCTGGACCTCGAACTCGAACTGCTCGTCGGGGTTGAACAGCACCTGGTCGCCGACCTTCACCGTACGCACGTGACTGCCCACGCCGAAGACCTCGCCCCACAGCAGCCGCTTGGCCACCTGGGCGGTCGCCGGAATCACGATGCCGCCGCTGCTGCGGCGTTCGCCGGATTCCGGGGAGATGCGCACCATGACCCGGTCGTGCAGCATCTGGATTTCGAGCTTGGCATCGGTCACCCGAAAAGTTTACTTGCCGCCGCCGGGCGGCCAACCGGCCAGGGCACGACTTTCCGGCCACGCCACGGCGGATCCATCAGCGCCGCCAGCGGTTTTCGCTGGTCAAGTGCCCGTGAGCGGTTTGGGGCGCTATGGCACCCCAAACCGCTCACGGGCATCTACCTGCGGAAACGCGAGCACGCGGCGTACCTGGCAGGGCCCGTCAACACCCGGTGCGGTGATCGGTTCGGGCCGCGAGATCACGCCTCGGCGTCAAGGCCGCCCATCACCAGCGGCAACCGCTTCGGCCCGGCGGCCGTGATCTTGATCGGCACGCCCCAGTCCTGCCTGGTCAGGCGGCAGGCCGGGTGCTCGACCGACGGGTCGTCGTCGCAGCTGGCGGCCTGCGCCACCACGTGCAGCACGCCCTGCTCGATGCCCTCGGCCAGCACCAGGCGCCGCGTCAGGTCGGTGCCCACGCCGGCGCCTTCGACCAGCAGCTCCGCCGGCGACGAGGTGATCTCCAGCCGGGTCGACGGCCCGTAGCGCTCGTCCAGCTTGGTGCCAGGCGGCGGCGTGAACACCACGGCGAGCTCGACAGCGCCGCTGCCGATCTCCGTGGCCGGCCGCTTGACCTGCTGCGACGCGCCCTCGACGAGGCGCGCCGCGACGCCGGGCGGGACCGGTCGCTCGAGCCGGTGCGCGGCGGAGGCGACCACGACGAGCTCCCCGTCCACGACGGCCGCGCCGGAGGGCTCGGCGACATCGGTGGCCAGCGTCGACACCTCGCCGGTCGCCGGCTCGTAGCGCCGGACGGCACCGTTGTAGGTGTCGCAGACCGCGACCGAACCGTCGGGCAGGACCGCGACGCCGAGCGGGTGCTGGAACAACGCCTTCTCGGCGGGGCCGTCGGCGTGGCCGAAGTCGAAAAGCCCGGTGCCGACGGCAGTGCGCACCGCGAAGCCTTCGCCGGCGACCTCGACCCAGCGCAGCGCCGACGTCTCGGAGTCGGCCAGCCAGAGCCGGTCGCCGCCGTCGGCCAGCCCGGACGTCTGGGCGAAGAACGCCTCGTCGGCGGCGCCGTCGCGCAGGCCCTCGACCGTCGTCCCGGCGAACCGCCGGACCTCGCCGGTGACCGGGTCGAACAGGCCGAGCGTGTGGTTGCCCGCCATCGCGATCACGACGCCGCCGGCCGGTTCCCACCAGGCGACGTCCCAGGGGCTGGTCAGCGGCGTCTCCAGCGCGGGCCCGCTGTCGGCGCCATCGCGCCACTGTTCGCCCGTCCCGGCCAGGGTGGTGACCTCGCCGTCCGCGAGCCGGACGCCGCGCAGCAGGTGGTTGACGGTGTCGGCGACCACCACGTCGTAGCCGACCTGCTCGGCGATGCGCTGCGGCAGCAGCGCGAGACCGGCGGGCTCGGCGAACTCGGCGGCAGCGCCGTCGCCGCGACCGCGCTGACCGGCGCCGATGCGGCGCACCACCGTCTCGCCGTCGGCGGCGAACTCGACCAGCGAGTGGTTCGCGGAGTCGGAGACCAGCAGGTTGCCGTTCGGCAGGGCGATGACCTTGCCCGGGAAGCGGAGCGTCGTCTCGGGTGCTTCCGGCGGCACGTACGGGCCGTCACCGCGGTGCAGCGTGCCCTTGGCCTCGTGCTCGGCGATGATCTCGGTGATCACGCTGCGCAGCGCTTCGACATGGCCCTCACCTGCGGCGACGTGCACGACGTAGCCCTCGGGATCCACGACGACCAGCGTCGGCCAGGCCTTGACCGCGTAGTTCTGCCAGGTGGTCAGCTCCGGGTCGTCGAGCACCGGGTGGTGCACGGCGTAGCGCTCGACGGCGGCGATCAGCGCGTCCGGATCGGCCTCGTGCTCGAACTTCGGCGAGTGCACGCCGACGGTGACGACCTCATCGGCGAACTCGGCCTCCAGGGGCCGGAGCTCGTCGAGCACGTGCAAGCAGTTGATGCAGCAGAACGTCCAGAAGTCGAGCAGGACGACACGCCCGCGCAGGTCGGCCAGCTTGATCTGCTCTCCGCCGGTGTTCAACCACTGGCGGCCCACGAACTCGGGGGCGCGGACACGGACACGGCGCTTCTGCTGCTCAGCACTCACGCCCGGAGTCAACAACACCGCGCTGCGCGGTGTTCCGAGGGGTGCGGTCGCCAGCCGATGGCAGCCTCAACTGTTAGGTAAGTCACGGTCTTTAGCGTCTTGGTCGTGGTCGATCGAAGCCCTGAGCGCGTCAATGAGGTCGTGGTAGCGCCCGGTCAGTGAGTCGATCAGTGTGCGAGCCATCTGCTTTCCTCGGGGCGTGCGTCACCCCTGGCCGGACACGGCTGGGTGCAGCCGGACGGCGATGCTGACCAGCCCGAACTTTATCTGGAGGAGTCGCAGATTATTCCATCTCAGCGCGCCGTAGCGATGTTAGGCACGTGTGGCACTCGTGCGATCGTCCGCTGGTTGAACCCATTTGTCGGGCATCACCGCAACGGCCACCGGCGGCCTCTTGCCGGGCGCATGCGCCAACGGCCCACCGGCTGCCTAAGAGCTCGTTGAGAATGCGGTGCGAGCCGCGTGCGGTGGGGGACCAGGTGGCGTCAACAACTCCCGCAGTGGGCCGCTACCAGCACCGCCACGCAAACCCATTCTGAAACCACTTCCAAGTGAACACAGGGCCTTCCGGCCGTGGCCAGGAAGGCCCGTCATTGGTGCACTACCGACATGGGCAACGTCGGTCCTGCCGAGGAGGGATGTTATGACTGCTGTGGGCCGCATCTTCAGGCGTGGCGATCAGCGATCAACCATCGAGGCCCAGCGGGAACCCACGCTCGGCACGACCCGCGGGAATGCCCAGTAGTTCGTGCCACGGTCATACCGAACGCACGCCCGGCGTGATGTCGGCTCGGTTGGCACATCGGCTCGGTTGGCACAGCGGATGTGCTTGCGGCCGCCGGGGTTCGAGATTTCAGGCGCCTGCGAAAAGATTTATCGACGCTCGGGATGGAGCTGATGAAAATGACACTCGGGATGGATCTGGCGAAAATGGTGGAGTTCAATCCGAAGGAGCTGAACTGGCCGGACGGGGAGCTCAACGCAGGACTCACACATCTCGACAAAGATTGTCAAGATGCAAACATGCGGGCCAACAAAAAAGGCATAATGTCGAGCGCGTACCAAGTGGTCAAAAATCAACCGGTCAGCGGAGTTCTAAGCGGTTTCGATTCCGAAACCGCGAAGATGTTTATGCCCAATAAGTACTTCGACAACGCGTTTCGTCCGGCCGCTTCGTATCACTCGTCGAGCAGCGGATCCTACAACTACCAGGATGCAGCTAAAGTCGAATCTTTCTGGGTTGATTTTTCGGATGCGTATCTGGGCGGCGGCGTATTCCGCAATGGCTTCCTGCAGGAAGAGGCCATGTGCTGCGAAATACCTGAACTCGCGAACGCCGCTGGACTTCGGTGGGACGACAAACGGAAGGGCTTCCACACCCGCGAACCGGCCGAGGACGCCCCCACTCCCGGCCTTTATCCGACTCCGTGGATCCTCCGCAACGCCCTTCGCACATACGATATTCCACCAGAATGGAAGAAGGACAACTACATCACAAAAAATAAGTTGAATACAACAACTATCGAAAGCCACAAGAGGACAAATGCACAGCGGGTCAATGTACTCGCCATGGCTGCGCCCCTATCGCAGAGCAGGGAACTTACGCACCAGCTAGGGCAGGCTCTCGTAGACGATCTGTTCAACACCTTCGTCGCAGCATTCACCCTTGCCCGGGAAACGGCGAAGCAACCTGTTCTTATCAACAGTGGGCCGATTGGCACCGGGGACTTCCACAACAACAGATACCTCGTCTACGTCTTGCAGGTTCTTGCCGCCCAGGAAACCGGGGTCAATCTCGCGCTTTGGTACTACCCGGACGCGGTGGCGAGCGAAGCGGAGAAACTGCTCGGCATGCTAAAACCTCCCTGGGAAAAGACTACTATTAACTACCGTCTAAATGACGTCCGCAACCTTCCGTGGCCGACGGACTCAACTTGATGCGGTGGACGTTCCTGAATGAGTGGCCAGGCAGGCAATGACACATATCCAGGGCGGTCACGAAGTCGCCTACCCCGGAGGATCAGTCCCGGGGAAACGTCCGATCCTGTCGCGATCAACGCGTAGTCGCCGCAAACCAGCTCAAGTGGCTGTCGGCCTCGCTCATGGCGAGCTCGGTCTGCGGAACGTTGGCCACCAAAGATTCGGCGTGGGCGAAGGGGACCCCGCCGTCCGTGCGGCTTGCGATGACCAACGTGGGTTGCGAAACACCCTGTGCTCTCAGCGGAACAGCCCGGCAAGGGATCAGCAAGTTAATACTTTGGTCTAGAACGCCCAGAAGTCGAGGACGAGCACCTTGCCGCGGAAGTCGGCAAGCCGCAGCTCCTTGCCGCCGGTGTTCAACCACTGGCGGCCGATCAGTTCGGGGGCGCGGACACGGGCAGGGCGTTTCTACTGCTCAGCATGCACGCCCGCAGTCAACAACACGCCGCCGCGCGGTGTTCCGATGGGTGCGCTCTCCCGAGTCGAGTCTCATTCCTCGGACGGGCTCCGGCACTCAACCCCGGGTCCACGAGGGCCACCACGGCGGGACGTGGTCGACGCACTCGCTGAGGTCGGCCGGCTGGGCCCAGTAGGAGTACACCGCACCGACCTCCGCGTAGAACATCACCGCGACGATCAACGCGATACCGGTGCCGGCGACCACCAGCGGATTCCGGAGCCGACGCGCGGCGGAGCAGATCGGCGGGAAGGTCAACGCGAAGACGACGATGTTGAGCACCAGCAGCACCGGCACCGACAGCATCAGCGCGAACCCGTAGCGCTCGGTGTCGGTGAGGCAGGCCGCCCACGCCGCGCCGACGACGAAGTACTCGGCCGCGGTCAGGACCGGCGCGAGCACCGCCGCCGCGAGCAGGCCGATGCCCACGCCTTTCCCGGACCGGCGCTCCTGCTGATCAGCACTCACGCACCGCAGTCAACAACACGCCGCGACGCGGAGTCGGCGGATCGGGCCGACTCACCCGACGGCGCGGTCAGAGGCGGTTGCGGTCCCGGACGTAGAAGGCGGTGGCCGCCAGGGTTGGGACGAGGGTGCCGACCAGGACGATGACGGCTTCCATTCGCGACTCCCTTCGCGCGTCGACGGTTCACCGATGGTCCCGGGAATAACGCCGGGTTCGGCTGGTTTCAGGTGGTGGGGTGGGCGAGATGCCCGATACCGACAGTGTGCCGGAATTGGAATGCCCCGCGATGCTGCCAGGTCGGGGGTCCGACAGCACCGCGGGGTCATCCTGCATATCGACGCCCGACGGCTTCCCGTTACACACATGTCGACATGTGTCCCAGGTCACCCGAAATCCGACCCGAGCCAGCGATGCAATCGGTCTTTATACGGCCATCTAGCAACTGATCTAGATAGCCCTAGAAGGCCGTAGCGGCCGGTCGGCCCACTAGGGGACATCTCCAGGAGAAAGCCCGATGAGCTGCGGTGATCCGCGCAGCACACTCCGAGATGATCACTTCTCGGGAAGGCCGACCAATGCGCGAACAACCCGCCGCCGTGCGGAACTCGATCTTGCTCTGGCTGATCGCCGTAGGTGCCGGCGCGGTCGAAACGCTGCTCCACGTCGTCCAGGCACCCGCCGGCCCGGTGCTGCTGCAGGCCGCGGTCCGGATGCTCATCTACGCCGCGCTCGCCGCCCTGGCGCTCAGGCTCCGCAGCGGCCAGAACTGGGTGCGCATCGTGCTGACCGTGCTGCTCGGCGGGATCGGGATGCTGAGCATGGTCGGGCCGCCGCTCGTCTCGGCGCTGACCGGCGACGGGATCGCGGCGCCCGCCGATGCCTGGCAGGTCGCATTCCTCCTGGTGCGCGCGCTGCACGTGATCGCCGTGGTCGGCGCGCTGGTGGCGATGTTCCGGCCGAGCGCCAACCGGTTCTTCCGGGCTATTCCTGCGTGAGCAGGTAGCGGCCGAAGTGCGGGACGGTGAACGCGATCAGGCCACGCTCGCCCGAATACACGAGGCCCTTCTTGATCAGGCTGTCGCGCGCCGGGGACAGCGAGGACGGGCGGCGCTCCAGGTACTCCGCGATGGACGCCGTCGGCGCCGACTCGTCGCGGCCCTCGACGAGTTCCGCCATCGCCCGCAGGTACTCGCGCTCGGCGGGCGTGGCCCGCTCGTAGCGGGAACCGAAGAACCCGACCGCGAGCTCGGTCTCCGCCTCCGGCGCCGCCAGCCGCACGTCCTCGTCGCTGATCTCCGCGCGCACCGCCGCGTCCCAGGCCGCCTTGCCGTAGGACTGCACGAAGTACGGGTAGCCGCCGGAGACCGTGAACAGGGCGTCCAGGGCGGCCGGGGTGATCTCGGCGTCCTCGCGCTCGATGGGCGCGACGACGGCGCGGTCGGCGTCCGAGCGGGCCAGCCGGTCGATCCGCACGTAGCGGAACAGCCGCTCGGAGTAGGACTTGCTCGCCGACAGCACGGCGGGCAGGTGCGGCAGCCCCGCGCCGACGACCACCAGCGGCGCGCCGGACTGGGACAGCTCGTGGCAGGCGGCGCACAGCGCCGAGACGTCCGCGGTCTGCACGTCCTGCATCTCGTCGATCAGCAGCGCGATGCCGGTGCCGACGTCCGCGGCCAGCTCGGCGACCTCGGTGAACAGCTCGACCAGGTCGATCTCGATGTCCCCGGAGTCGGCCCGGCCCTGGGCGGCGGGCACGTCGATGCCCGGCTGCCAGCGCTCCCGCAGCTTCGCGCCGTCCGGATTCGCCTTCAGCGCGAACGCCTTCAGGACGGCGAGCACTTCCTCGACGCGATCCGGGGCGCGGTGCCGGACCGCGAGATCGCGGATCGCGCGGTGCAGCGCGGCGGACAGCGGGCGCCGCAGCCCGGCCTCCGGGCGGGCCTCCACCTTGCCCGCGCCCCAGCCGCGCTTGACCGCCATCGAGCGCAGCTCGCCGAGCAGCACCGTCTTGCCGACGCCGCGCAGCCCGGTGAGCACGAGGCTGCGTTCCGGGCGACCGCGCGCGACGCGTTCGAGCACGACCTCGAAGGCGTCGACCTCGCGATCCCGACCGGCCAGTTCGGGCGGCCGCTGTCCGGCGCCGGGTGCGAAGGGATTGCGGACCGGGTCCATTCCTCGGACTGTATCCAGTCGTCTAGCGCTGATTCGATATTCGGCGAGAAACCGCGATGGGTGTGTTCCCGCCGACTCGACCGGTATTCACCTGTCTAGGGAAATCGCTAGACCTCGCGATACTCGGGAATCCGGGGCCTGTGATCTTCGGCCCGGTCTGCTGCGGCGGCCGCTTCGAGCGCCGAGGATCTGGCCATGGAGTTCTGGCGAAGGCCGCTGATCGAAGCGCTGGGAGCGGTCGGTGTCGATCGCGATCCGGCCGAACTGGCCGTGGTGGGCGACCTCGGACACCTCGAATCGCGGCTGCCGGTGGAGAACACCGCGATCGCCTGCGTCGGCGCGGCGCTGCTCGCGGCGACCCGGCAGCCCGTCGAGGTCGCCACCGGGCACGTCGCCGCCGCGATGCGCAGCGAGGCCCACCTCCGGCTCGACGGCGAGCCGCCGCTGGCCGGTTTCGCGCCGATGTCGCGGTTCTGGCAGGCCGCGGACGGCTGGGTCCGCACGCACGGCAACTACCCCTGGCACCGAGAAGCGCTGGTGCGCGCGCTCGGCACGCTCGACGACGTCGCGGCCGTGGCGTCGTCGATCGGGGAAATCCCGGCGCGCGAGGTGGAATCACGCGTGGTCGCGGCCGGTGGGATCGCCGCCGCCGTGCGCACTCCGCAGGAATGGCTGGCGGAGCCGCCGGGGCGGGCCGTCGCGGCGCAGCCGCTCGTCGGGACGCACCGGGTCGGCGACGCCGCGCCGCGGAGCCGGGGCGACCGGCTCCGGGTGCTCGACCTGACGCGGGTGATCGCCGGGCCGGTGTGCACCCGCTTCCTCGCGGCGCTCGGCGCGGACGTGCTGCGCATCGACCCGCCGCACCGCCCGGAACGGCCCGGCAGTTACGACACGCTGCTGGGCAAGCGCACCGCCGTGCTCGACGCCGGTACGCCGGAAGGCCTTGCGCGGCTTCACGAATTGCTCGCCGAAGCTGATGTGCTCGTGCACGGCTACCGGCCGGGCGCGCTCCGGCGATTCGGGCTCGGGGCCGAGGAACTCGCCGAACGGCACCCGGGCCTGGTGGTGGTTTCGCTGTCGGCTTGGGGAACCGATGGGCCGTGGGGCGAGCGGCGAGGCTTCGACAGCATCGTGCAGGCCGCCTCCGGAATCGCCACCGTCGATTCCACATCGGACGAACCGGGAGCGCTGCCCTGCCAGCTGCTCGACCACGGCACCGGATACCTCTGCGCGGCGGCGGTGCTCGACGGCCTGCGGCGGCAGTCGGAGTTCGGCGGCACCTGGCTGCGCGAACTCTCCCTGGCCCGAACCGCGCACTGGCTGCTCGGCCAACCCCGCGCGGAACGCCCGCCGGTCCCGGCGAATGCCGAACCCTGGCTGACCGAACTCGACTCCCCGGCCGGCCGGATCACCGCCGTGGCCCCGCCCGGCCGGATCGACGGAAAGCCCCTGACCTGGCCCTTCATCCACACCTACGGCACCGACGAGCCCCACTGGGATCCGCGGTGAAGAGCAGGACCCGTGAGTACTTTGTGTCGCTATAGCACCTGTTTCCAAACTCGTCCTGCGTGGCGGTGTGGGTGGCGGAACCTCAGAGGTCTTCTCGGCTGTGGGATCCCCGACTTATGTATGACCAATACGCGGCATCGGGGCTGTCCTCGCGAGAAGACCTCTGAGAACCCGCGGCGGTGCCGGTTGCGTGGGTGGGCTAAGCGGCTGCGCCGCTTCAAATACAAAACGCCCGCGTTACCACATCCGCACGTCACCACATCCCAAACAGCCTCTATAGCAGCACAAAGTGCTCACGGGTCCTGAGCAGCCACGGCGGAATTCCCTTGGGCTGGCGCCCTCGGTGCTCGGGTCAGCGTTCGAGGATGGCCGTCATGCCCTGGCCGCCCGCCGCGCAGACGGAGATCAGGCCCCTGCCCGAGCCCTTCTCCGCGAGGAGCTTCGCCAGGGTCGCGACGATCCGGCCGCCCGTCGCCGCGAAGGGGTGGCCCGCCGCCAGGGACGAGCCGTTGACGTTGAGCTTCGCCGGGTCGATCTCGCCCAGCGGCTCGGCCCGGCCGAGCCGGTCCTTGCAGAACTCCGGGTCCTGCCAGGCCTTCAGGGTCGCCAGCACCTGCGAGGCGAACGCCTCGTGCACCTCGTAGAAGTCGAAGTCGCCCAGCCCCAGGCCCGCCCGGTCGAGCAGCTTCGGCACCGCGTAGGCCGGGGCCATCAGCAGGCCTTCGTCGCCGCTGACGTGGTCGACCGCGCCGGACACCACCTCGCCGAGGTAGGCCAGCACCGGCAGCCGCCGCTGCTCGGCCCACTCCTCGCTGGCCAGCAGCACGGTGGACGCGCCGTCGGACAGCGGCGTCGAGTTGCCCGCCGTCATGGTCGCGCCCTCGCCGCGGCCGAACGCCGGCTTGAGCTTGGCGAGCTTCTCCACCGAGCTGTCCGGTCGCAGGTTCTGGTCGCGGGCCTGGCCCTGGAACGACGTGATCAGGTCGTCGAAGAAGCCGCGGTCGTAGGCGGCGGCGAGCCGCTGGTGGCTGCGCGCGGCCAGCTCGTCCTGCGCTTCGCGGTCGATCTCCCAGGCCAGCGCGGTCTTCGCGGCGTGCTCGCCCATCGACAGCCCGGTGCGGGGCTCGGCGTTGCGCGGGATCTCCGGCACGACGTGCTGCGGCCGGACGCCGGTCAGCGCCTTCAGCCGGCCGGCCGCGGACTTGGCGTGGTTGGCCCGCAGCAGGACGCGGCGCAGGTCCTCGTTGACCGCGATCGGCGCGTCGCTCGCCGAGTCGACGCCGCCTGCGATGCCGACGTCGAGCTGGCCGAGGGCGATCTTGTTCGCCACCGACACCACGCTCTCCAGCCCGGTCGCGCAGGCCATCTGCACGTCGTGGGCGGGCGTGCGCGGGTCGAGCCGGGAGCCCAGCACGGTCTCGCGCGCCAGGTTGAAGTCGCGGCTGTGCTTCAGCACCGCCCCGGCGACGAACTCGCCGAGCCGCTCGCCCTGCAACCCGAACCGCGCGATCAGCCCGTCCAGGGCCGCGGTGAGCATGTCCTGGTTGGAGGCGCGGGCGTAGGGGCCACCGGACCGGGCGAACGGAATCCGGTTGCCGCCGATGATCGCTACTCGCCGAACGGTGGCCATGGCCTGACTCCCTAGTTGATGCGATGCTGTCTGGCAACCTAACCTACCCGTGGGTAGGTTAGACGTCGAGCGAACTTCGCGCTCCAGACCCGCGGGAGTGTCCAAATGGCCGACCGGTACCAGCAGTTCACCCTGTCCCCGATCGGGCGACAGGTCGTCAAGCGGCTCGGCCTGCCCGCGCCGACGCCGTTGCGCCGCTACCGTCCCGGCGATCCCGTGGTCAGCGGCCCGGTGCTGGTCGGCGCCGCGCCCGGCGGACGGCTCGGCGACGCGATCGCGGCCACCCTCGAGGACGTTCACACCCAGGTCCACCAGACGCCGGCCGAAGGCGAACGCTACTCGGCGCTGATCTTCGACGCGACCGGCATCGAAAGCAGCGCACAGCTGCGCGAACTGCACGAGTTCTTCGGCCCGACGATCCGCCAGACCGACCGCTGCGGCCGGGTGATCGTGCTCGGCGCTCCGCCCGAAGACCAGCAGGACCCGCGCGCGCAGACCGCGCAGCGCGCGCTCGAAGGCTTCGTCCGCACGGCGGGCAAGGAGCTCAAGCGCGGCGCGACCGCACAGCTGGTCTACGTCGCCGAAGGAGCCGAGAACGCACTCGACTCGACGCTGCGGTTCCTGCTCTCGTCGAAGTCCGCGTACGTCTCCGGGCAGGTGATCCGGGTCGGCCCGGCGGAGGCGCCGGACGTCGACCGGGAAAGCCCGCTGCGCGACAAGATCGCCCTGGTCACCGGCGCGTCGCGGGGCATCGGCGAAGCCATCGCGGAGACCCTCGCGCGCGACGGCGCGCACGTGGTGTGCCTGGACGTTCCCGCGCAGGGCGGCGATCTGGCCAAGGTCGCCAACCGCATCGGCGGCTCGACGCTGCAGCTGGACATCACCGCCGACGACGCGCCCAACCGGATCGCGGAGCACTTCGCGCAGCGCCACGGCGGCCTCGACATCGTGGTGCACAACGCCGGCATCACCCGGGACAAGACGATCGGCCGGATGACGTCGCAGCAGTGGGACGCCGTGCTCGCGGTGAACCTGACCGCGCAGGAACGGATCAACGAACTCCTGCTCGCCGACGGCTCCCCGCTGCGGCCCGGCGGGCGGATCATCGGCGTCGCCTCGATCAGCGGCATCGCGGGCAACGTCGGGCAGGGCAACTACGCGGCGTCCAAGGCCGGCGTGATCGGGCACGTGCAGGCCACCGCCGGGATCGCGGCGAGCCGCGGGGCCACCATCAACGCGGTCGCGCCGGGCTTCATCGAGACCAAGATGACCGCGGCCGTCCCGCTGTTCGTGCGCGAGGCGGGACGCCGGATGAACAGCATGTCCCAGGGCGGCCTGCCGGTGGACGTCGCGGAGACCATCGCCTGGTTCGCCAGCCCGGCGTCGGCCGGGGTGAACGGCAACGTGGTCCGGGTCTGCGGCCAGAGCCTCCTCGGCGCCTGATCAGTCGTGAGTGCGAATGCCGGTAAGAACCGGTTTCAGCGCTCACGACCCCCTCGACGGAACGGAAACCCGCGATGCCGGAACTGAGCACTGCCCCGAAGCTTTCCGCGCTGTACCTCAAGGCGGTCGCGACCGGGCCGACGCGGCGCGGCGACGGCCTGCCGGACACCGAGTACCTGCGGCGCGACATCGAGATCGACCGCGACCTGCTCGCCGAGTACAACCGGGTGTGCGGGTTCGGGCTGCGCGACGAGCTCCCGATCACCTATCCGCACGTGCTGTCCTTCCCGCTGTCGGTGCGGCTGATGACCGATCCGGGGTTCCCGTTCCCGCTGGTCGGGCTGGTGCACGTGGCCAACACGATCCGCCAGGAGCGCCCGCTGCTGGTCACCGACGTGCTGACGCAGCGGGTCCGGGTGGCCGACCTGCGCCCGCACCCGAAGGGGCGGCAGTTCGACGTCATCACCGAGACCAGCGCGGGCGGCGAGCTGGTGTGGCGGGAGGTCAGCACCTACCTGCGGCGCGGCGGCGCGCCCGAGCAGGCGGAGCAGGCGGAGCGCGGCGAGGCGCGGCTGCCGGGCGTGACCGGGGAGCCGACGGCGACCTGGCGGGTGCCGGGCGACACCGGGCGGCGGTACGCGGCGGTTTCCGGGGACCGCAACCCGATCCACCTGCATCCCTTGGCGGCCAAGGCTTTCGGGTTCCGGCGGGCGATCGCGCACGGCATGTGGTCGAAGGCCCGCTGCCTGGCGGCGTTCGCGGAACGGCTGCCGGATGCGTACTCGGTCGACGTCGAGTTCCGCAAGCCGCTGCTGCTGCCATCCACGGTGGACTTCACGATGAGCGGGCAGGACACCGGCTGGGACTTCGCCCTGCACGCCCGCTCCGGCAAGCCCCACCTGCTCGGCTCCGTGCGCCGGTGAAAGCCTCGTGAGCACTTTGGAGTGCTATGGCGATCCAAAGTGCGCACGAGCCCGGGCAGGCGAAAACGGTTGCCCGGTCAGGAATCCGGGTTCCAGGAGCGGCCTTCGACGAGATCGCCGAAGCCCATCCAGACCATGTTCATCAGGCGCATCGCCATCCCGTCGGCGGCGTGCTCGGGATGCTGGAACCACCACTCCACCAGCGACTCGCCGGCCCCGACCAGGGCCACCGCGAACGGCTCGGTCTGCTCCGCCTGCATCGGCTGCGCCGATCCCGCGGTCGCCTGCGCCAGCAGCGCGGCGATCAGGCTGGTCGCCCGCTCCCGCCACTCCACCAGCTCCGTCACGAACGGCTCGCCCTGCAGGTTCGCCTGCCGGTGGAGCACCGTCCAGCCGGCCTGGTTGCGGTGCACGTACTCGAAGAACACCTGCAGGCCGCGCCACAGCTGCTCGTCCGGGCGCAACCCGGCTTCGACGGCCGTGCTGATCGCCTCGATCAGCCGGGCGGCCTCGCGCCGGATGCAGGCGACGAACAGCTCGTCCTTGGCGCCGAGGTAGGCGTAGAGCATCGGCTTGGAGATGCCCGCGACCTCGGAGATCTCGTCCATCGACGCGCCGTGGAAGCCGTGCGTGGCGAACACCTCGACCGCGGCGTCCAGGATCTGCCGCTCGCGAACCTCCCGCGGCAGGCGCCGCGACCGGGGTCGGCCGTTGTCCTGACGATCGACCATCTCACCTCTTACGCTGGTCTTTTCCGGTCAGGCTAGATCAGGTCCGATCCGCCGCGCCCGCTTGCCTTCGAACCTACTCGAACGTAGTCTTACTCACGAGTAGGTAATGGAGGTGGCACCGATGCCCCAACCCGAGACCGACCCGATCGCGGCTCTGGGCGAGGTCGACCCCAAGAAGGTCGGCAAGGAAGAGTTCGTCGCGCTGCTCGAAGCCGCCTCCGAGATCGCCGACAGCGGCGCCCCGGTGGACCTGAGCGCACTGCGGCCGGAACAGTTCGCGCGGCTGATCTCGCGCGCCTCCGACGCCCAGATCGAAGCCGTGATGGAACGCCCCGAGCTGCGCGAACGCATCCTCGACGAGGTGTTCCGGCGGATGGGCGAGCACTACAAGGCCGGCGCGGCCGAGGCCGTGGTGCGGTGGCGGATCGGCACCGACGACGACCTGCTGCGCTACGAATGCGTGCTGGCCGACGGCAAGTGCACCGTCAGCAAGGACCCGCAGCACGAGCCCCGGGTGACGATCACGACGCCCCCGGCGGAATTCCTGAAGCTGGCCTCCGGCAACGCCTCGGCGCCCATGCTGTTCATGAAGGGCAAGCTCAAGGTCGCCGGCGACCTCGGCTTCGCCGCCGGCCTGACGAAACTCTTCCAGATCCCCAAGGCCTGAACCGGTGCACGGCTCGTCTTGCTTGGCGGTGCCGGTTGCGAGGGCGGGCTGAGCGGCTGCGCCGCTTCAAAACATAGAACCACAACCAAGTTCAAGAGCAGGCGCTGAGCAGCCGGATCGGCTGCGGCCGAACACACCGACAGGACAGCGATGACTTTCTCCCTGGAACTGAGCGAGGAGCAGCAGGAGCTGCGCGACTGGGTGCACGGCTTCGCCGAGCAGACCATCCGGCCCGCCGCGCGCGAGTGGGACGAGCGCGAGGAAACCCCCTGGCCGATCATCCAGGAGGCCGCCAAGGTCGGGCTCTACGGTTTCGAATCGCTGGCCACGTTCTGGGCCGACGACACCGGCCTGTCGCTGCCGATCGCCAACGAGGAGCTGTTCTGGGGCGACGGCGGCATCGGCATGGCGATCTTCGGCACCACCCTCGCGGTCGCCGGGATCTTCGCCGCGGGCACCCCCGACCAGCTCGCCGAGTGGGTGCCGCAGTGCTACGGCGACGCGGACGACCCGAAGGTCGCGGCGTTCTGCTCGTCGGAGCCCGGCGCCGGCTCCGACGTCTCGGCGATGCGCACCCGCGCGGTCTACGACGAGGCAACCGACGAATGGGTGCTCAACGGCCAGAAGGCGTGGGCCACCAACGGCGGGATCGCGAACGTGCACGTCGTGCAGGCGGTCGTCGACCCGGAGCTGGGCTCCCGCGGCCAGGCCGCATTCGTGGTGCCGTCGGGCACCGAGGGCCTGGAATCGCCGAGCAAGATCCGCAAGCACGGCCTGCGCGCCTCGCACACCGCCGACGTGTTCCTGGACGACGTGCGGGTGCCCGGCAACTGCCTGCTGGGCGGCAAGGAGAAGCTGGACGAGCGGCTGGCCCGCGCCCGCGAGGGCGGCAAGGCCAGCGCGCAGGCGGCGATGAAGACGTTCGAACTGTCCCGCCCGACCGTCGGCGCGCAGGCCATCGGCATCGCGCGGGCGGCCTACGAGACGGCCCTGGAGTACGCGCAGCAGCGGGAGACCTTCGGGCGGCCCATCATCGAGAACCAGTCGATCGCGTTCACGCTGGCCGACATGCGGATGGAGATCGACGCCGCGCGGCTGCTGGTGTGGCGTGCGGCGTGGCTGGGCCGCAACGGCGGGTTCACCGCGGGCGAGGGCTCGATGTCGAAGCTCAAGGCCGGCCGGGTGGCGACCTGGGCGACGGAGCGGGCGATCCAGATCCTCGGCGGCAACGGTTACACCCGGGAGTTCCCGGTGGAGCGGATGCACCGCGACGCCAAGATCTACGACATCTTCGAAGGCACCGAGCAGATCCAGCAGCTGGTCGTGGCCAGGGCCATCTCCGGCAAGCACATCGCCTGACCTGGGCGGGCCGTCGCGGGCTTCCGCGGCGGCCCGATCTTCGAAAGCCGCACCGCCGACCGTTCGGCGGTGACAGCATCGCGGGATGTTCGAACAGTTCCTCGACGCGTACCGGCTCACCGCCTCCAGCGGCGGGCAGGAGGTCTCCGACTCCGTTCACCCCGTCCTCAAACCGCTGTTCTCGCAGCTCGGCGGCAGCACGTTCGACAACGGGCTGTACCGGGTGCACACCCCGGCGAGCGCGGCGGAGATCGACGGGTACGTCGTGGACGCGTTCCCAGAGCTGGCCGGGCGGGTGGCCTGCTTCGGCTTCGACTGGCTCGGCCAGCAGTGGGCCATCGACACCGAGTCCGGAACGCCCGACGACCCGCACGTCCTGCTGCTCAACCCGAACTCCGGCGAGGTGAGCCCGTTCCCCATCGTCTTCTCCAGGTTCCACGACAACGTGCTCATCGACATAAAGGATCTCGGCGAGAGGCTCCTCGGCGACTGGGCGGCGGAATACCCGGGGCAGCTCCCGCTGGCCTTCGACGAGTGCGTCGGGAACAAGATTCCGCTGTTCATGGGCGGGGCCGACGCGTTCGAGAACATGGAGAAGCAGAACCTCCAGGTGCTGTGGGGCACCCACAGCCAGATCCTCGGCCAGCTCCGCTAGCGCCCCGAATTCACTCTCGCCAGGCCGTCCGTTAGGCACGCTTGGCCATGGTTTGCCCGGATTCGTGGAGTGGCGCTCGCCACGGTGCGGAATTGCACAAAGTGTGCGCGGGTTGTACCGAGGCGGTGCACCATTTCGTGGGCCCGTGCATCGGCGCCACGCGGCAAGTGCACCATGGGTTTGGTCCAAACGGATGAATGCCGTCGGCGGTGGAGTCATCATCCGCCTCGGCGCGCGTCACACCGACGTGGGCCGGACACCTTGCGGTGCCCGGCCGCGCCGGGCGAGCTCCGCGGGGAGGGCTCGGAACGGGACGCGGTGAGCGACGACGTCGCTCGCGGCGGCCCGGCCACAGCTTCGAGAGTGAACGGGAGGGCGAAGCGGTGAAGAAGACCACCCCTGACCTGGAGACACCGATCTTCCGGGAACTGAACAACGAGCTCGGCGAGCTGCCCGAGATCGACATCCACGACTTCGACAAGCACTCGTTCGACTTCCTTCGCGAGTACGACGAGCAGAAGTCGTCGGCGGCCGAGTCCGCGGAGGCGGCCGAGCCGGTGGCGGCATCGGCATCGGCGGGCGGCGGATCCCGGCGCGGCGGGCGGCGCCGCAAGGGCGACTGACCCGATTCCGGTTTTGGCGCGAACGGCCTGTTCGCCTCATCCAACGAGGTGAACAGGCCGTTCGCCGCATCCGGCGCGCTGTCGGTGCCGACTGCCACGATGACGCGCATGACGTCGTGGCAGGAATTCGTTGAACAAGCGCCCGAACTGGCGAAGACCGTGCGGGCGCGGCTGGAGGCGGCCAAGCACCACGTGCTGGCCACGCTGCGCCGGGACGGTTCGCCGCGGGTCAGCGGCACGGAGGTCGCCTGGCGCGGCCCGGACCTCGAGCTGGGCTCGATGCCCGGCGCCAAGAAGGCCCTGGACCTGCGCCGGGATCCGCGGTTCGCGCTGCACACCAACCCCGGCGACGGTTCGATGGCGGTCCCGGACGTGAAGATCGCCGGCCGGGCGGTCGAGGTCACCGGCGACGAGCTGCGGGCCTGGATCGAGGAGGCCAAGCCGCCGAGCGAGGACTCGCACCTCTTCCGCCTGGACCTCACCGAAGTGACCACCACCGGCCTCTCCGACGACCAGACCCACCTGGTCATCCGGCACTGGACGCCGGCCGAAGGCATCCGCACCTTCAAGCGCGCGTGAAAAGGCGCCTTCCACCGGTGCTGCCGGTGAAAGGCGCCTCCTCGGTGCGGATCAGTAGGTGATGGCCATGCTCGGGTCGGCCAGGAGCGCTCCGACGTCCGCGAGGAACTGGGAGCCCTGCTGACCGTCGACCACCCGGTGGTCGAAGCTCAGCGCCAGCTGGCAGACCTTCCGGGGCACCACCTGGCCGTCCACCACCCACGGCATGTCGCGGATCGCGCCGAGCGCGAGGATCGCCGACTCGCCCGGGTTGAGGATCGGCGTCCCGGTGTCGACGCCGAACACGCCGACGTTGGTGATCGTGATCGTGCCGCCCACCATCTCCGCCGGGGTCGTCTTGCCCTCCCGCGCGGTCGTGGCGAGCCGCTCCAGCGCCTCCGCCAGTTCCTTCAGGGACATCTGGTCGGCGTCGCGGACCTTGGGCACCACCAGGCCGCGCGGCGTGGCCGCCGCGATGCCCAGGTGCACGTAGTCCTTGTAGACGATCTCGCCGGCCGGCCCGTCCCAGGTGGCGTTGACGTCCGGGGTCCGGCGGGCCGCGAGGCACACGGCCTTCGCCGCGAACGCCAGCGGCGTGATCTTGACGCCGCGGAACTCCGGATGCGACTTCAGGCGTTCCCGCAGCTCCATCATCGGCGTGACGTCGATGGTGAGGAACTCGGTGACGTGCGGGGCGGTGAACGCGCTGTCCACCATCGCCTGCGCGGTCGCCTTGCGGACGCCCTTGATCGGCACCCGCCGCTCCCGCGCGCCGGGTTCGGCGGCCGGCACAGCCGGCGGGGCACCCGCTGCGGACTGCACGTCCTCGCGGGTGATCACGCCGCCGGACCCGGATCCGCTCAGCGCGGTCAGGTCCACGCCGAGATCCTTGGCCAGCTTGCGCACCGGCGGCTTCGCCAACGGCACGTAGCCGCCCTGCTGCGCGACGGCGGGCGCCACCGCGACCGGTTCGGGCACCGAAACCTGGGCGACAGGTTCGGGTACCGGAGCCTGCACGACCTGCGCGGCCACGGGTTCCCGGCCCTTGCGCGGGCGGCGCTTCGCGCTCGCCGTCCGCGGGCCGTAGCCGACCAGCGTGGCGATGCGGCCGTTGGATTCCTCGCCGATCTTGCCGGATCCCTCGGCGGGGGCGGCTTCGCCTGCCGAGCCTTCGAGGTCGATCGCGATGATCGGCGACCCGACCTCGACGGTCTGCCCCGGCTCGGCGAGCAGCTCGCGGACCGTTCCGGCCCACGGGCACGGCAGCTCGACGGACGCCTTGGCCGTCTCAATCTCGACGATCACCTGGTTGACGGTGACGGCGTCACCGGGCTGGACGCGCCAGCCGAGGATCTCCGCTTCGGTCAGTCCCTCGCCGACGTCGGGCAGCGGGAAGTGCTTAAGTGCCATCGAACGACTCCCTCAGAGCCTCTTGGCGAACTCGGTCTTGATTTTGTCTTTGAAGCGGCGAAGCCGCTTGGCCCACCCGCGCGACTCGCACCGCCGCGGGTTCTCAGGCTGTGCCCGCCCGAAGGGGCTCTCGGCGAGGCCAGTCCCCGACGTGGTTGGCATTCATGATGTCGGGGATCCCACAGCGAGAAGGCGACGGTAATTCCCGCAGGGGGCCGCCACCCGCACCGCTCCGCAGAACGAGTTCGGAGACGGGCCTGTTAGTACGCCAACGAGCGGTCGACTGCGTCCAACACCCTGTCGAGGTCGGGCAGGTAGCCCTCCTCCAGCTTGCTCGGCGGGTATGGCGTGTCGAAGCCCGTCGCGCGCAGCACCGGCGCCTCCAGCGAGTAGAAGCACTCCTGCTGCACCCGCGTCGCGATCTCCGAGGTGACGGAGGCCTCCGACGGAGCCTCGCTGACCAGCACCAGCCGGCCGGTGCGGCGCACCGACTCGAACACCGGGTCCAGGTCCAGCGGCGACAGCGTGCGCAGGTCGATGACCTCCAGCTCCAGCCCGTCCTCGGCGGCCGCGGTCGCCGCGTCGAGGCAGGTGCGCACCATCGGCCCGTACGCCGCCACGGTCACCGCCGAACCGGCGCGTGCCACGCGCGAGCTGAACAGCGGGATCGGCGGCGTGCTCGGGTCGAGCTCGGCCTTCTCGTAGTAGCGGCGCTTCGGCTCGAAGAACAGCACCGGGTCGTCGCACTCGATGGCCTGCTGCAGCATCCAGTAGGCGTCCACCGGGTTCGAGCAGGAAACCACCTTCAGGCCGCTGACGTGCGCGAACAGCGATTCCGGCGACTCCGAGTGGTGCTCGACGGCGCCGATGCCGCCGCCGAAGGGCACCCGCACCACGACCGGCATCTTCAGCTTGCCCTGGCTGCGGAAGTGCAGCTTGGCCAGCTGGGAGACGATCTGGTCGAAGCCGGGGAAGATGAACCCGTCGAACTGGATCTCGCACACCGGCCGGTAGCCGCGGATGGCCAGCCCGATGGCGGTGCCGATGATGCCGGACTCGGCCAGCGGGGTGTCCAGCACGCGGTGCTCGCCGAAGTCCTTCTGCAGGCCGTCGGTGATCCGGAAGACGCCGCCGAGCTTGCCGACGTCCTCACCCATCACCAGGACCTTCGGGTCGCGTTCCAGCGACGCGCGCAGGCCCATGTTCAGCGCCTTGGCGATCGTGACGGTCTGGGTGCCTGCCGTGGCGGTCGGGCGTTCCAATGCGGGCGCGGCCATCAGCGCACACCTCCTACCATCGCCTCGTCGGCGAATCCGGCCAGGTACCGCAGGTAATCCTCGCGCTGGGCGGCCAGCTGCGGGGTTTCCTCGGCGTAAACCTCGGAGAACATCCGCTCCGGTGGTGGTTCGGGCATGTTGAAGCAGAAGTCACGCAGCCGGGCGGCGAGCTCGTCGGCCTCGGCGTCGACGCCGTCGAAGAAGCCCTGGTCGGCGATCTGCTCGCGGACCAGGTGCACCCGCAGCCGTTCGATCGGGTCCTTGAGCTTCCAGGCCTCGTGCTCGTCGGCCAGCCGGTAGCGGGTCGGGTCGTCGGAGGTGGTGTGCGCGTCCATCCGGTAGGTGAACGCCTCGATCAGCACCGGGCCGTTGCCCTGGCGGCACTCCTCCAGCGCCCACTTGCTGACCGCGAGGCTGGCCAGCACATCGTTGCCGTCCACCCGGATGCCGGGGAAGCCGTACCCGCTGGCGCGCCGGTAGAGCGGCACGCGGGTCTGGCGCTCCAGCGGCTCGGAGATCGCCCACTGGTTGTTCTGGCAGAAGAAGACCACCGGCGAGTCGTAGACGGCCGACCACACCATCGCCTCGTGCACGTCGCCCTGGCTGGTGGCGCCGTCACCGAAGAAGACCATGGTGGCCTCGCCGTTCGGGTCGCCGACCTTGCCGTCGAAGCGCTGGCCCATCGCGTAGCCGGTGGCGTTCAGGCACTGGTTGCCGATGACGATCGTGTACAGGTGGAACCGGGTGCTGACCGGATCCCAGCTGCCGTGGTCGGTGCCGCGGAAGATGCCCAGCAGGTCGGTCGGATCGATGCCGCGGCACCAGGCGACGCCGTGCTCGCGGTAGCTGGGGAAGGCCATGTCCTGCGGCTGCAGCGCCCGGCCTGCCCCGATCTGGGCGGCTTCCTGGCCGAGCAGTGGCACCCAGATGCCCAGTTGGCCCTGCCGCTGCAGGGCGTTGCCCTCCCGGTCGGCGCGGCGGACCAGCACCATGTCCCGGTACAGGTCGCGCAGCTGCGCGTCGGAGACGTCGATGTCGAAGTCCGGGTGTTCGACCCGCTGACCTTCTGGGGTGAGAAGCTGAACCAGGTCAGCTCCACCTTCGCTCGTGGCGCGCAAACCGGCGATCACCTGCTCCCGTGTGGGTTTCGCTGCGATAGCGGCAGGGGGGCCGGTGGTGCCTTCGGTCTCGGGTCGCGTCCATTGCTCGGGGGACATGCGTGATCTCCTCGTGTCGCGCCGGGCCACCCGCTTTTGGCGGTGTGGTCCGACAGCCCCGGCCGAACCGCAGGTGATCTGGTGGATCGCCCGGCGTTCCGGTCGGAGCAGTTGGATCGCTCCCCGTCATCCTGGCACGAAACCGGCCCTTTTCGTGAGCCCTGCCACAGGGATTCGGCGCGACCGCGGCCCGGTCGGCGTCCTCCCGCGTGATCACCGTAGTTCGCCGCCGAAAAGGACATAACCGCAGGTCATCGAAGTAATGGAGGTCCGACTAACGCCTTGTGGACCATCGCGGTACCGATATTGCGAAGCCGGTGTCTCCGGCGGGAAAAATGCGACAAACTAGACCCGTGGCCGAGTTCCCCAACCCGCTCGCGCTGCCCGACGAATTCGTCCTGCTGCTGCACAAGGACAACGGCTCGTACTTCGTCAGCGCGAACCCGAACACGGCGACCGCCGCGGCCGAGATCGGCGAGCTGGCCCTACGGGGCCGCGTCGAGCTGACGGGCACGGCGGTTCGCCTGGTCGACTCCGGTTCGAGCGGGCTGCCGTGGATGGACCGGCTGTTCGCGGAGTTCCAGCAACGAGCGGGCCAGGCGAACCGGCCGATCGATCTGAGCTGGTGGCTGGCGGGCCGCACCGGCACGTTCGCGACACATCGGCAGGTGCTGGTCGAGCACGGGCTGCTTCGCCGCGAGCGGCGGAAGTTCCTGGGCGTACTGCCGGACGACCGCTACTACCCGGATCGCGGGGCTCGCGGGGCCCTGCTGGCCGAGCTGCACGAGCTGGCCACCGGAGAGCGGCCGGTCGACGAGCGGTTGGCGCTGCTCAGCGCGCTGGTCTACCGCAGCGGCCTGGTGTACCTGCTCGACTTCGACCGCGCGCAGCGGAACCGGCTGAAGTCGATCGCCGAGACCGAGGACCTGGGCGACGCCGTCGGCGCGGCGGTCGCGGCGGCGCTGGCGGCCATCACGGCGGTCCCGGCGATCATCGTGGCGGCCGGCGGCTGAGCCCCGCCGCCGCTGCCCGGTCGCTGGCTATGGTGGGAACCGACCGGACGCAGGGAGCGTTTCGCATGGCCGAACCCGCTGAGCACCCGCACGACACCGAGGACCTGGTGCGACTGGTGCGCGTGACCCGCCAGGAGCAGGGCTGGACGCCCGCCAGGCTCGCCGAGGCGGCCGGGGTGCCGGAGGCCGAGGTCACCAGCTTCGAGGCCGAGGAGATCGTGCCCGCCGAACCGCTGGCGATGCGCTTCCTCGCGGCGGTGGGTCGCGTCTAGCCCGGCCATTCGTGCCGGCGTGGCTCGATTCGGCCGCGTCGGCCGCGGTCCGCTGGGAAACTGGGCGGCATGACCACGCTGACCCTGCCCGAAGAGTTCGCGCTGCTGCTCCAGAAGGACAACGGCTCGTACTACTCGATGTCCGACTACGCCGGCGCGGCGGAACTCGGCGAGCTCGTGCTGCAGCACCGGATCGACTTCGTCCGGAAGAAGATCCAGGTGCTCGACGCGAGCCCGAGCGGCATCGGCTGGCTCGACGACTGCACGGCGTACCTGGTGAAGAAGGCAGGGCCGGCGAACAAGCCGGTGGCCGCGCAGAGTTTCATCCAGCACCGCAAGAGCGCGCGCAAGGTGCACTGCGCCGCCCTCGCCGAGCGGGGCCTGATGCGCCGCGAGGAGAAGTCGGTGCTGTTCATCCCGTACGACAAGTACTTCCCCGACCCCGGGACGCGGCAGGCGCTGATCGCGGAACTGCGCGCGGTCGCCCGCGACGAGGTCGAGCTCGACAACCGGCGGGCGCTGCTCGCGGCGATGGTGCACGCGACCAACCTGGTCCGGTCGCTCGGGCTGGAGCGAGCGGAGCGCAAGCGGCTGAAGGAGATCAGCAAGGGCCAGCAGCTCGGCAAGGCCGTGGAAGCCGCGGTCGCGGCGGCCACCGCGGCGATCACCGCCGGAGCCATCGCGGCCACCACCGCCTCGACGGCCGGCGGCAGCTGACAGGGCGTGTTTCGGCTGGTCACGGGGCCGTGAGTTTTTTGGGCTGCGATAGCGACCCAAAAGACTCACGGCCCCGTTGCCGCCGGAGCGCCGCTCGCCGGGCGACCGTTTGAGCAGTTCCGGCCATCGCGGACGGCACGGTCGGCGCGGGCATAGGATCGCGGCGTGGATCGTGCAGCCGTAGCGAAGACCGTTGACCAGGCGTGGGACGAGTCCGTCCTGCCGAGCCTCTCCGAGCTGGTGAAGATCCCGGCGATCTCGCCCGCCTTCGACTCCGGGTGGGTCGCCTCCGGGCATCTCGACGCCGCCATCGAGCACCTGCGGGCCTGGATCGCGGCACGGGACATCGCCGGCGCGAACATCGAGGTCGTGCGGCTGCCGGAACGCACTCCGCTGCTCCTGGTGGACATCCCGGCCAGCGAGGGCGCCCCCGACGAGACGGTGCTGCTCTACGGCCACCTCGACAAGCAGCCGCCGGTGGGCGGCTGGTCCGAGGGGCTCGGGCCGTGGACGCCGGTGCTCCGCGACGGCCGGCTGTACGGCCGCGGCTCCGCCGACGACGGCTACGCCGGGTACGCGGCGATCACCGCGATCGAGGCGGTTCGCGCGCACGGCGGCGCGCACGCGCGCTGCGTGGTGCTGCTGGAGACCGGCGAGGAGTCCGGCAGCCCCGACCTGCCCGCCTACCTGGCGCATCTGTCCGACCGGCTCGGCGCCGTGTCGCTGGTGGTGTGCCTGGACTCCGGGGCAGGCGACTACGACCGGCTGTGGCTGACGAACTCGCTGCGCGGCCTGGTTCAGCTGGAAGTCAAGGTGCAGGTGCTCGACAGCGGCCTGCACTCCGGCATCGCCAGCGGCATCGCACCCAGCTCGTTCCGGGTGCTGCGGCAGCTGCTGGACCGGCTGGAGGATTCCGCGACCGGCGAGATCCTGGTGCCCGAGCTGACCGTGCAGATCCCGGAGAACCGGGTCGCCGAGGTGCGCGCCGCGATCGACGCCGTGCCCGGCCTGGTGCGCAACATCGTGCCGTGGCCGGAGGGGCTGCGGCCGGTCGACGACGACGAGGTCGAGCTCGCCCTGAACAGCACCTGGCGGCCGACGCTTTCGGTGATCGGCGCCGACGGGCTGCCGCAGCCCGCGGACGCGGGCAACGTGCTGCGGCCTTACACGGCGGTGCTGCTGAGCTTCCGCCTGCCGCCGACCGCCGATCCCGAGGCGGCGATCCGCGCGGTCCAGGAGCGGCTGACCACCGACGTGCCCTACGGCGCGAAGGTGACCTTCGGACACGCCGAGACCGGGCTGGGCTGGAACGCGCCCGAGCTCGCGCCGTGGCTGGCGGCGGCGCTGGACCAGGCGAGCGACGAGGTGTTCGGCGCGGGCTGGCGGACGATGGGCCTCGGCGGCTCGATCCCGTTCATGGGACTGCTGCACAACGCCTACCCGGACGCGCAGTTCGTGGTGACCGGCGCGCTCGGCCCGGACAGCAACGCGCACGTGCCGGACGAGTCCCTGCACCTCGCGTTCGCGGCCAAGGTCACCTCGGCCATCGCCTACGTCCTCGACGCCCACGCCCGCCGCTGATCCGAGGACCACGTTCTTGCAGGCGAATCGGATGGTGCGGGAGCTTTCGGAGGTCACCAAGCGCCACGGGGCGCGGCCGGTGCTCCGCGGCGTCGATCTCGGCGTGGACTCCGGCGCGGCCGTCGGGATCTTGGGCGCCAACGGGTCCGGGAAGTCGACGCTGTTGCGGATCCTCGCCGGGATCTCCCGGCCGTCCGGTGGCACCGTCACCGGGCGGCCGCGCATCGGGTACGTGCCGGACCGGTTTCCCGCTCGGCAGCGGATGAGCGCCCGCGCCTACCTCCGCCACCTGGGCTGGATCGGCGGCTTGTCCACTGTGGAGGCCACCGCCCGGGCCGACGGCTGGCTCGAACGCTTCGCGCTCGTCGGCGGCCCGGACACCCCGCTGCGCGACCTCTCGAAGGGCAACGCGCAGAAGGTCGGGCTCGCGCAGGCGCTGCTGTGCGAACCCGAGCTCCTGGTGCTGGACGAACCGTGGTCGGGCCTGGATCCCGACGCGCGCACCGTGCTCGCCGAGGTGATCGGCGAGGCCTCGGCGGCGGGCACGGCCGTCGTGTTCACCGACCACCGGCCGGAAGTCGTGCACGCGCTGGCCACCCGCTCGCACCGGCTCGCCGACGGGCGCCTAGAACCGCTCGAAGCCGAGGTCGCGACCTGCCGGATCGTGTTGCGCGACGGCGAATCCGTGGACTGGGCGGCGCAGCCCGGCGTGCAGGCGGTGCGGCCGGGACGCCAGGACGTGGCGCTGGTGGTGACCGTGGAAGCGAGGGAATCGTTGCTGCTCAAGGCGATCCAGCTGGGTTGCGCGGTGCTCTCGGTGGACTCGCGATGATCCCGCTGATCCGCTACCAACTGGCCATCCTCGGCCATTCGCAGCGCTACCTGCCGCCGGTGCTGCTCTACATCGGGCTGCTGGCCATCTTCTACAGCAACAACGACGGCCCGGCGCTGCCCGGCTTCGCGGTGACCGCGGCGGGATTGCTGGTCGTGGCGGGCTGGTTGACGATCGCGCTGGTCGACGTGGAGGACGTCGTGCAGCGCACGGTCACCCGCACGCACGCCGGATCGATGGCCCGGATGCTGGCCGGCATCGTGCTGACGGTGCTGTGCTGCTCGATCGGGCTCGCGGTGCTTTCCGTTGCCTGGGCGGAGATCTCGCACGGGCTCGACTACCCGCCGGGCGATCTCGGCATCGGCCTGCTGGCGCACGTCGCGTGCGCCGCGTTCGGCATCGCCGTCGCCCTGCCGTGCTCCGGACTGGTCGTCCGCCGCATCGGGTACACGGTGATCGCGGCGGCGGCGCTGTTCGCGATCGCGTTGCTGGCGAAGTGGATTCCGCTGGCGTTCCCGCTGCTGCTGGCGCTGAGCGCGGACGCGACGAGCGCCGCACTGCTCGTGCGGTCCGCGCTCGTCGCCGCTTTCAGCCTGGCCGCCAGCACGCTGCTGGTCACGGCCTGGTGCCTCCGCCGCGCCTAGCTCGCGGGTCAGCGCTTCGGGATCAGGATCCAGAGCACGATGTAGATCACGAACTGCGGGCCGGGCAGCAGGCAGGACAGCAGGAACAGCAGGCGGACGGTGAACGGCTTCATCCCGAACCGATCGGCCAGGCCGGCGCACACCCCCGCGATCATCGCCTTGTCGCTCGGCCGGGACAGTGCCATGCGGTACGTCGTCATGCCTCAATGCTCGCCCGGGCGGCGCCGCGATGCGTCAGGGAACGACCCCGAGATCCCCCTGAACCGGATCCGCCCGCAGGCTGACGGCCCGTCCGCCCGCGGGCTTACCCCGGACGCGCCGGTGCCCGCCCGGCGGGGGACCCGGGCGGGCACCTCATTCGGCGGGCCGGTCAGCAGGTGGCGTGGTAGGTCCGGTTCACCAGAACCTGCTCGCCGGAGGTCACCACGACCTCGGTCGCCTTCTCGTTGGACAGCGGGGCCTGCGCCGAGACCAGGCCACCGCGACCGACCGTCCCGACGGCCCGCCGCTCGCCGTCGACGGTCACCTCGAACGGCGCGAACCCGTCCACCACGCGGCGGATCTCGTAGCGGACCAGCGGCGACGCGCTCAGGTCACCGGGGAAGAACGGCCTCAGCCACGGGAACGCGGTGGTGAGCGGTGACAGGTCGTGGCAGGTCGCCTCGCCCAGGCGGACTTCCAGCACGCCCGGCGGCTGCTCGCCCGATGCGGTCGCGATGGGCGCGGCCAGCGCGGCCGCCGCGGTGAGCACCAGGGTGAGAGATCGTCGGCCGACCATCAGCGAAGCACCTCCATCAGTGGCGGAAGATCACCGCCCCGACGCTAAGCCGCCCTTCCCCGGTTCTGATCGTTCCTTACCCCAACGGGCGACACCGGGTAACACGAATCGGTCTCGTGCTCCGTCCAGGAACCCGCCGCACGGGTCGTCGATCGCGTCCTGCTCCCGCCCGCCCCGCATGGCGAGCGCCGCGCGGATCTTGTCCCGCTCCGGCCGCACGATCTCCCGGATGATCAGCACGCACAGCGCGACGACCATCGCGTCGCGGACCACCACCGCGCCCAGGAACCAGCCCTCCGGCAGTCCCTTGTTGCCGGTGCCGAGGTAGTAGTACATCCGCGGCGCCCACACCGCGGCGTCGATGATCATCCAGGTCAGCAGCAACCGCCAGCGCGGAATCGCCAGCACCGCCAGCGGCACCAGCCAAAGCGAGTACTGCGGGCTCCACACCTTGTTGGTCAGCAGGAAGGCCGCGACCACCAGGAAGCACAGCTGCGCCAGCCGCGGCCGGGTCGGCGCGGCCAGCGCCAGCCACCCGATGCCGAGGCAGGCGACCAGGAACAGGGCGAGGCTGACCGAGTTCAGCACCGTCGGCGTGGAACCGTCGCGCAGCGGGCCGTCGAAACCCGCCCAGCCGGTGAAGTGCATCAGCACGTTGTACAGCGAGTCCGGGTCGGCCGGGCGTTCGTTGTTGAGCCGGAAGAACTCCCGCCAGCCCTCCGGGTAGAGCACGAGCACCGGCACGTTGACCGCCAGCCAGGCCAGCGCGGCGGCCAGCACCGAGCGCAGCGCGTCAGTGACCTTCCCGGCGCGCCAGGCCAGCACCAGCAGCGGGCCGAGGAAGAACAGCGGGTAGAGCTTCGCCGCGCCGCCGAGCCCGATCAGCACCCCGGCCAGCACGGGCCTGCGCCGCGCCCACGCGAGCAGGCCTGCGGTGCCGAAAGCCGTGGCCAGGGCGTCGAAATTGGTGAAGACGTGCACGAAGACCAGCGGCGACACGGCGGCCAGCGCGGCATCCCAGACCCGCCGGCGGCACAGCAGCACGAGCGCCCAGATGGTCACCAACCAGGCCGCGGCCAGCCAGAACGCCGAGACGTTGAAGTACAGCACGCTCGTCAGGCCGGCCGGCAGCCAGCCGAAGCCCGCCAAGGTCGCCCAACCGTCCGCGACCCGCGCGTTGACCCACTGGAACAACCCGGTCAGCACCGGGTACTCCATGTACCGGACCTTTTCCTGCGGCGTGCCGGCGTTCTCCAGCCACGAGGTCTTGTACGGGAACGCGTCGTCCGGCGCGAGATCGCCCATGCCGTAGCGCGGAATGATGTCGGTGTAGCACATCGCGGTGTACTGCTTGCTGTTCCGCCAGTCCAGCTGCGGCCCGCTGTCGGTGTCGTAGGTGACCTGGCAGGGCGCCTTGAACAGCCAGGCCGCGGCGAGCACCAGCACCGCGAACAGCAGGATCACCCGCAGCGGCGTCCAGAACCACTGCCGCCCGACCTGCGCGTGCCGCCCGAGGCGGCCGCCGAAGGGCCGGCTGAACTTCTGCACCAGCGGCTCGGTCCAGGTCGGCGAGACGCGGTCGGCGGGGCCGAGGGAATCGCTGTCCACCGCCGAGCTCGCGCGCCCGCCGGGGGTCGGCGGCGGTTCGGTGCTGGCGGGCTCGTTCGAGGTGGACACGCCCGGATGCTACTTGGGCCGAACAACGCGAAGGGGCACCCGCCGACTCGCGGGTGCCCCTTGCGGTCCTCTGATGTTCATCCGCGTTCTTCTTTGAAGCGGCGCAGCCGCTTAGCCCACCTATGCAGCTCGCACCGCCGCGGGTTCTCAGATGTCGTCTGGCGAGGACAGCCCCGAAGCCGCGTATTGGTCATACACAAATCGGGGATCCCACAGTCCAGACGGCATCTGTAAATCCCGCAGGGGGGCCGCCACCCGCACCACTATGCAGAGCGAGTCCATGTACAGATTCCTAGCCGTACGCCCTTGTTCTTGTTGGTGCGACATTTGGCGGGCCGTCTCCGGAGTCACCGCCGTTGCCGCCGCCACCGCTGTCGTCGCAGTTCGGGTCGAGCCAACCGCAGTGGCCGGGCTTTTCCTTGCTGGTGGTCGGCTCGTCCGGCTCGCTGGTGTCGCTCGGCGGCGCCGTCGGCGGCGCCGACGTGGGCGGCGGCGGCTCCGACGTCGGCGGGGGCGGCGGCGGGATGTCCGCGAACTGCCCGATCGTGTCGCCCTCCGGGAAGGGCTCGACCTTCTTGCCCTGCAGGTAGGAATCCATGAACTTCTTCCACACCTTGGCGGGCCAGTTACCGCCGTAGAAGCTCGCGCCGGTGGAGTCGGCCAGCGGTTTCGGGCCGCCGTCGTCGTTCTGCATCGCCACGGCGGTGGAGATCTGCGGCACCGCGCCGATCATCCACGCGTTCTTGTTCTTCGTGGTGCTGAGCCACTGGTGGGTACCGGTCTTGGACACCACCGGCCGGTTGCCCGCCAGCGAGGCGTTCGAGTGCTCGGCGACCTTCATCATCGACTGCGAGACGTTGTAGGCGATGTCCTTGCTCGTCGACGCGTCGCCGAAGGCCGGCTTCGGCTCCGGGATGCCGAGGTCGAACGGCCCGGTCTCGGGGCTGACGGCCTCCTTCACGAAGTGCGCCGGAACCTTGTTGCCGCCGTTGACGAACGAACCGTACGAGGCCGCCATGTCCTGCGGGAGCACCGGGTACATGCCCAGCGCGATACCGGCCTCGACTGCCCCGTTCGGGCTTTGCAGCTTCGTCGACTCCGGAATGCCGGCCTCGTGGGCGGCACCGGCCACCTTCGTGGGCCCGAAATCGGCGGCCATGTGGACGAACACGGTGTTGACCGAGTTGGTCATCGCCTCGCGGACACCGCAGTGCGTCGGAATCTCGCACTTCACGCCGGGCGAGTTGTCGAACTTGTGGCCGGCGATGACCTGGTCGCCGCTGCCGTCGTAGTACTCGCCGATGCCCTTGCCCTCCTCCAGGCCGGCGATCACCGCGAACGGCTTGAACGACGAGCCCGGTTCCTGGATCGTGCTGGCCCAGTCCAGGTCGCCGTTCTGCTTCTTGGACCCGTAATACGCCCGGACCTCACCGTTCTCCGGGTCGACCGCGACCAGCGACGTGCGGAGCGTCTCCGGCTGGGAACCCATCACGTCCTGCACGGCCTGCTCGGCCTTCTGCTGCGCGTCCGGGTCGATGGTCGTCTTGACGACGTAGCCGCCGCGGGACAACTCGCTCTCGGACAGGCCCTTGGGCTCGAGTTCGCGCAACATCGCCTTGTAGATGGCGTCCTGCTCCGGCGACAACCTGCTGTTGGACTTCCACTCCAGCCGCGGCAGGGTCTGCGGGATCGTCATGGACGATCGCTCGGCCTCGGTGATGAAGCCGTTCTCCGCCATCTGCCCGACGACGTACTCCCAGCGCTTCTCGGCCTTCTCCGGGTTCAGGCCCGGGTCATTGCTGTTCTTGCCGTAGGGCGTCTGCACCACACCGGCGAGCACGGCGGCCTCGGCCGCGTTGAGCTCGCTCGGCTTCTTGCCGTAGTAGGCCCGCGCCGCGGCGGTGATGCCGTTCGCACCGCGGCCGTAGTCGGCCGTGTTCATGTAGGCGAGCATGATGTTGTCTTTGCTCTGGTTGTTCGTCAGCTTGAAGGCCAGGACGACCTCTTTGATCTTGCGGACGTAGGTCGGATCCTTCTTGAGGTCCTGGTCCAGCTTGAGGAACTGCTGGGTGATCGTGGAGCCACCGCCGACGCCGGAACCGGTCGCCAGGTAGTAGACCGATCGCACGATGCCGTTGAAGTCGAACCCGGGGTTGGTGCGGAAGCTGGCGTCCTCGGCCGCCATGGTGGCGTTCTGCATCGCCACCGAGACCTCGCTGATGTCGTGCACGACCTCCGCCGAGCCCTCCGGCTCGATGCGCCCCATCGGCGAGCCGTCCGAGTACTGCAGCTCGATCGGCCGGGACTTGCCCATCACCTTGGCCTCGTCCGGCGGATCCCAGACGAGGTAGCCGTAGATGAACACGGCGGCCGGCACCAGGACGGCCAACGCCGCGGCGACGTAGCAGGACCGGCGGACGCGCCGCCAGAGCCGACTGCGCTTCGCCTGGGCGGCACTCATCTCGTCGTCCGGGTCGGGGATGTCGTCCGGGCCGGCGTCGAAGTCGTCGTCCCGGTACTGGTCGTCAGGATCGCGGCCGCGATCGTCGAAGTCGTCGCCATTCCGATCATTCCCGTCGTACCCGCCGTACGGGTCGTCTTCGTAGTCGTCGGCGTAGTAGTTGTAGTTCCCCTGCTCCTGGTGCGTGAGCAGCTGCGGCTCGGGGGCTACGCCCCCGCCGCCACCGGCACCGCCCTTCGGCCCACCGGCGGCTCCCGCCGCAGCGCCTGCGGCGCCCATGGCGGCTCCGCCGGCCGCGGCTCCGGCCGCGCCCGCCGTCCCAGCGCCTGCGGCTGCTCCGGCGATCCCGCCTGCGGCGGCTCCTGCGGCGGCAGCACCACCGGCCCGGCGTCGATCGCTGTCGCGATCGCCCGCCGGGGTTTGCGGGATGTTCTGCGTCGGCTGCTCACCAGGCGGCTGCGGTGGCCGCCCTGGCGGCGGCCCCGGCGGAGGTGGCGGTGGGCCTTGCCTGCCCTGCTGCGCGCCCGGGGGAGGCGGTGGCGGACCCTGCCGTCCGGTGTTCGGCGGCGGGGGAACCGGCGTGTACGTGGTGGGCAGGTCGAGCTTGCGCCCGCCGCCGTTGTCGGGTTCGCCGGAGCCACCGCTGAGCCGCTTGCCCAGCGGCGAGTCGTCCTCGTCGTCGTCGAACGACGGCGTCCACGCACCGGTCTGCTCCTGCGGCGGCTCCGCCTCCGGCCACTTCATGGGCTGGCCGGGCGGTGGCACCGGGGCGTTCTGCTGCGTTTCCTCCGAGCCGCGATCCGCACCCGGCCACCGGTTGCCCGGCGGGTTCGGCTGGTTCGGCGGCGCCGGCCGCGGGCCCGGGCCACCGGGTCGCGGCTCGTCGCCCGGCCATGCCGGAGCACCCGCGCCGGGCGGGCCCGGCGGCGGGCCGGGCACCTGACGCTGCGGAGGCCGCGCCTGGTCACCGGGGCGCGGGGGCCCGGGGGGCGGGGGTGGCGTGCCTCGGCCGTCGGGGTGCGGATGCCGTGAGTGGCGCCCTCGGGTGGGGTCGTCACGCTCGTCGTTCACGAGTGGGCCTCCAGGACAGGCGTCATCGGACGCCGTGTGATGCGTTCACGTCGGGGTTGCGCCGCACCGGGCGCGCGGTCGTGTTCGGGGGCACGACCGTTGTCACTCCGCTGCAGTCTTGCGCCGGGACCGGCTGTTGTTCAACCCACCGGTTCCGAGAACGAACGACTGCACGAGGTGGTTCCAATTACATGTGCGGCATACCTCTACGACGTAGACGTTGAACTCCTCGAACATGGCCGCCATCCGGTCGAGTTCCTCGGGAGCCCGCGCCGTTCCGGACGCGTGCTTGAGGGCGTCGCCGAAGACCCAGGACACCAGGGTCAACGGTTCCTTCCGGCACACCGGGCAGGTCACCCCGCTCGGCTCACCATGGAATTTCGCCGCCCGCAGCAGGTACGGGTCGGCGTCGCAGACCTCCATCACCCCGACGCGGCCAGCGTGGACCTGCGCGAGCAGCGCTCGGCGCTGCAACGCGTAGTCGACCACTTGCCGTTGGGTCCGCACGCCCACAGAGTACGTGTCGGTGACGGCCGCTCCATGCGCCGTTCAGGGCAGGCGGGGCCTCCGACCGCCACCAGCGGTGACGACTACCACGTCAAAGGCCTCTCGATTGTGTTTCCCGATATATCGGCGCGATATAATCCGCAGGGTGGCCTGCCTCGCCGCAGTCTCTGTGGTTGTGCGGAGCCGCCCTGGAATCCGGCGCTGCGATTGGGCGGCAATCGGGCGCTGAACACGGGCGGAGGAGGTGCGGATGCTCGAACTCGCCGTGCTCGGGCTGCTCCACGAAGCCCCAATGCACGGCTATGAGCTGCGGAAACGGTTGCACGACACGCTCGGCGCCTTCCGTGCACTGTCCTGCGGAACTTTGTACCCGACGTTGCGCAGGCTGCAGCGCACCGGGTTGATCGAGGAAGAAACCGACGCACCCGGCTCGCGCGGGTGGGGTCGGCGGACGCGCCGCGTGTACCGGATCACGGCCGCCGGGCAGCACCGGTTCGCCGAGCTGGTCGGCGACTGCGGGCCGCAGGCCTGCGACGACAACGCCTTCGGCGTGCACATGGCGTTCTTCTCCCGCACGCCGGCCGAGGTCCGGATGCGGATCCTGGAAGGGCGTCGGCGCCGCGTCGAGGAACGCCGTGACGGCCTGCGCAGCGCACTGGCCCACTCCGGGGACCGGTTGGACCGTTATGCCCGCGAGCTGCACCGGCTCCGGCTGGACCACAGCGAGCACGAGGTCCGCTGGCTCGACGAAATCATCGAACACGAACGCGCCGAGCAGGCTGCTGCGGCGCCGGGCCGACCCAGCGTCGGTGAGCAAGAACTGCAAGGACACGACAGATGAGCAAGAAGGAGGGCCCTGCCATGGGCGGAGATCGTCGAGCGGTGCGGGTGGCGATCGTGGGCGTCGGGAACTGCGCGGCGTCGCTGGTGCAGGGCGTCCACTACTACGCCGACGCCGAACCGGGCACCCGCGTGCCCGGCCTGATGCACGTCACCTTCGGCGACTACCACGTGCGCGACGTGAAGTTCGTCGCCGCTTTCGACGTGGACGCCAAGAAGGTCGGCCGCGACCTGTCCGAGGCGATCGTCGCCAGCGAGAACAACACCATCAAGATCGCCGACGTGCCGCCGCTGAGCGTCACCGTGCAGCGCGGCCACACCTACGACGGTCTCGGCCGCTTCTACCGGGAGACCATCGAGGAGTCCGACGAGCAGCCGGTCGACATCGTGCAGGCGCTCAAGGACGCCGAGGTCGACGTCCTGGTGTCCTACCTGCCGGTGGGCTCCGAGAAGGCGGACAAGTTCTACGCGCAGTGCGCGCTGGACGCGGGCGTGGCCTTCGTCAACGCGCTGCCGGTGTTCATCGCCTCCGACCCGGAGTGGGCGCAGAAGTTCACCGACGCGGGCGTGCCGATCGTCGGCGACGACATCAAGTCGCAGGTCGGGGCGACCATCACACACCGGGTGCTGGCCAAGCTGTTCGAGGACCGCGGCGTGCACCTGGACCGCACGATGCAGCTGAACGTCGGCGGCAACATGGACTTCCTGAACATGAAGGAACTGGAGCGGCTGGAGTCGAAGAAGACCTCCAAGACGCAGTCGGTGACCTCGCAGGTGGACCGCGACCTCGGCAAGCGCAACGTGCACATCGGGCCGTCGGACTACGTGCCGTGGCTGGACGACCGCAAGTGGGCCTACATCCGGTTGGAGGGCCGCGCGTTCGGCGACGTGCCGCTGAACCTGGAGTACAAGCTGGAGGTGTGGGACTCGCCGAACTCGGCGGGGATCATCATCGACGCGATCCGGGCCGCCAAGATCGCCAAGGACCGGGGCATCGGCGGGCCGATCCTGTCCGCGTCGTCGTACTTCATGAAGTCGCCGCCGGAGCAGTACTCCGACTCCGCCGCCTACCAGGCCGTCGAGGACTTCATCGCCGGCAAGGTGGAGCGGTAACGGCTCGCCGTCACCTGGCGCCGCAAGCAATTGGAAGGGGCACCCGCTGCCGCGCGGGTGCCCCTTCTCATGTTCGGGGTCTGCTCAAGACCCACGCGGTACCTCCTTTCCTAGTGTTGGAGCTGTTGTTCGGCCCGGGCGAGGACCGAGTGCACCGAGGCCTGGCCGTCGGTGGTCACCCAGGACACCCGCAACCCGGGGCGAACTCGCTTGCGGCCGATGCGCACCGGCCAGCCCGCCACCTCCCGCGCCTGCGCGGCGATCTCCTCGCCGGTGCCGCTCGGGTGCTCCGCGACCACCGCGAACTCGTCGCCGCCGTAGCGGGCGACGGTGTGCTCGTCGCTGAGCCCCTCCCGGAGCCGCCCGGCCAGCGTGGTCAGCAGGTCGTCGCCGCGGTCGAAGCCGTACTCGGCGTTGAAGGCGGCCAGCCGCTGCACGTCGATGAGCACCAGCGTGGACAGCGTGCCGCGGCTGCGGGCGCGCACCAGCGACTGCTCCAGCCGGTCCAGCAGGAGCACGCGGGCCGGCAGCCCGGTCAGCGGGTCCAGCAGGCCACGGCTGTGCGGGACGTCGGTGTGCACCGGCTGCAACAGCACCAGCACCCGGCTGCGGCCCTGCACCTGCACCGCGTGGTAGTCCGCCCAGATGCGGCTCAGCGGTTGGCCGCTGCGGGCGATCACCATCGGGATCGACAGCGGCGAGCCGGCCCGCAGCACCTGGCCGGCCAGCTCGGCCCAGTCGGGCATCGGGGCGCCGGTGTCGTCGCGCACCTGCCAGCCGGCGGGCCGGACGCCGGTGAGCAGGTCGGCCTTGGCCAGCTGCATCAGTTCGGCGGCGACATCATTGGTGGCCAGCACCTGGCCGCGGTCGTCGGTCAGCAGCACGCCGACGTTCAGTCCGCTGATGAGTTCGTCCCAAACCGGCGCCAGCTGGCCCGGTGCGGTCACCTCGAGGACACTCATTCGGCCCCCTCCTCCCCACCAAACGGAGCAGTCCGTCTGAGCCTCCCCTCAGTACAGGGCGAAATTCAAGGCCTCGGTGACCACCCGTAATGGTGGTATTCCGTTGTGCACATAACGGTGCGTTAGTTGTTCACGCACAGTTTCCGCGCAGGTCACCTCAGCGGCCGGGACTTGGTGATTCGAGCAGGTGAAACATCGACAGGTGGCATTGCGCTCAAAACGCCCCGCGGCGACCCGCCGACCGATCGAATCCCTACGCTGGTCGGGGTGCCCAGGCGAGAGGATGGTGCGTGCCGGTGCACGGAATCGCGGGTCGACCGCCGCTGCGGGAGCGGTTGCGCGACCACCGATCTCTGCTGACCGTGATCGCGGTCGCGGAGCTGGTCGCGGTGATGGTGGTCTCCACCGTCAACACGCACGACCACATCGACGGCGAGGTCTACCGGCTCGGCGCCAGAGCGCTGCTGGCCGGGCGGGATCTCTACAACGGCCTGCCGGCCACCGAATCCGGGCTGGAGCTGCCGTTCATCTACCCGCCGTTCGCGGCGATCCTGTTCGCGCCGCTGGGGCTGATCCCGAAGGCCGGCTCGACCGCGGTGATCATGCTGGTCAGCCACCTCGCGCTGATCGCAACGCTGTACGTGGTGCTCAGCGCCTCGACGTTCCTGCGCGCGCACCGGGAAAAGGTGCTGCTGGTGACGGCGGTGGTGCTGCCGCTGGCCACGATCAGCGAGCCGGTGCTGGAGACGATCACCTACGCGCAGATCAACATCGTGCTGATGGCGCTGGTCGCGGTCGACTGCCTGTGGCGGACGGACGGCGCGAAGAAGCTGCCGTACCCGCGCGGCCTGCTGATCGGCCTGGCCGCCGGGATCAAGCTGACGCCGCTGGTGTTCCTGCTGCTGCCGCTGCTGCGCCGGGACGTCCGGACGATCGTGGTCTCGCTGCTGACCTTCCTGGGCACCGTGCTGCTGGGCTTCGCGCTGACCTTCGACAACGCCCGGCGGTTCTGGCTGCAGGAGATGCTGGCCAGCAGCAACGTGTCCTTCGGGCCCAAGTTCACCGGGGACGCGTCGACCTACGCGGGAAACCAATCGCTGCGTTCGCTGCTGAGCAAGATGTCGACGCCGAGCCTGACCGTGGTGTTCGTGCTGCTCGCGCTGCTGGCGCTGGTGCTGGCCGTGCTGGGGATGGTGCACGCGGTCCGGCAGCGGGATCTGCCGACGGCGGTGACGATCAACGGCATCCTCGGCCTGCTGGTGTCGCCGATCTCCTGGTCGCACCACTGGGTTTGGGCGATCCCGGGGCTGGTGCTGATGCTCGGCGCTGGCTACGTCCGGCGGAACTGGGCGCTGCTGCTGGGGACCGCCATGGTGGCCGGGTTCTTCATGATGGGCCCGCACTGGAAGATGCCGCAGGGCGATGGCCTGGAGCTGACCTGGAACTTCTTCGAGCAGCTGATCGGCAACTCCTACGTCTACTTCGGACTGGCGTTCCTGCTCTACAACGCGGTGCTCTGGTGGCGTTCCCGGCGCACGGTGGTCGATCCCGGCGAAGCCGCCCCGGAAGCCCCGCGCACCGCTCCGGTCCCGTAGAGCATGTTTCCAGGCTCGTTTTGCGTGGCGGTGCAGGTAGCGGCCCCCCTGCGGGAGTCACCGCGGCCTTCTCGCTGTGGGATCCCCGACATCATGAATGCCAATTCACCACGTCGGGGCTGTCCTCGCCGAGAACCCCGGCGGGGTGGGCACAGTCTGAGAACCCGCGGCGGCGCAAGTTGCGAAGGTGGGCTAAGCGGCTGCGCCGCTTCAAAACAACAACCCGCCCTACCGCACCAGCCGCCCGGACGTGGGCATGAAAAAACCGGGGCGAGCGTGGTGCTCGCCCCGGTTTTTCGCGTTCGGATCAGATGCGGTTGAAGACCACCGTGTCCGCGTTCTCCAGCGAGCGCAGCGCGCTGTCCGAGGTCAAGCCCGGCGTCGGCAGCGTGTGGCCCTGCACCGCCGTGATGTCCGGGACGCCACCGTCGAGCACCGGCAGCGCCATGCCGCCGGTCCGCGGCGCGGGCACCGGCTGGAACGGGTTCTGGGTGACGACCTGCTCCGGGGGCACCGCCGCGGCCAGCTCGTCCACCAACGTCACCGCGACATCGGATCGCAGCGGAGCGTCGGTGAACACCGGCTGCTCGCTACGCGCCGCGGTGCCGTCCAGCGCGGAGGAAATCCGGCTGACCTGCGGCACCGAGGTCTGACCGCCGCTGAACGCGTTGAGCTCGCCCAGCGCCGGCAGCGGCGCCGTCACGCCGGGGGACTCACTGCGCTGCGTGGTGCCCGGCGTCCGGGACACGCTGAGCAGGGGGAGACCGGCGAGGTCCGGGATCTCGTTGGCCTGCATCTGGTGCTCGCCCGGCACCTGCAGCGGCATGAGGTCGGCGCGCGGCGTCGGCTCGGCGGCGACCGCGGACAGCGCCCCGGCCAGCACCTCGTGCGGCACGGTGCGCAGGTCGCTGCGCAGCCCGGGCAGCTCCGCGGTGGTGAGGTCCAGGTCCGGCGTCACCAGGCCGCCCTGGTCGCGCGACAGCGCGCCCTCCCAGAGCTCGACGATGCCGCCCGCCGGTGCGCTGAAGCCGTCGAAGTAGACCAGGTCGTCGTGCGGGATCACCAGGTCTGCAGGGACATCCAGGAGCGCACTCGTTCGAAATGCACCCTCGTCGAGGGTGTTGGCACCTCCCTGGATCACCTCACCGATGGGACCTGCCCAGCTCAGCGAGCGGTGGAAGCCCTCGGCGGGCGTGACCGGGCGGCCGCCGTCGAACGGCGACAGGCCGGGCACGAGGTCGAGCGGCCGGGCCTCGGCGGGGTCGGCGACCCAGCCGGCCAGGTGCAGCGGCGTGGTCTGCGCCGGGATGTGCCAGTCGTGCAGCGCCGGCATCTCCTGGGTCAGCTCGTTCTCGACGACCGGCAGCAGGTCGCGCACCGGGTCCAGGGTGCCGGCGATCGCGGTGACCGAGTGGCTGCTCCGCGATTCCACCAGCGGGGCGTTGTACCGCGTGCCGGAGTTCTCGGGGAACAGCTCACCCCCGAAGCACCGATCGGCAGGCACCGCATCGTCTCCGAGCTCGTCGAGTACGGGCGGGAGCATCGACTCGCCCAGCGGCGGGGTCGGACGCTCCGGGCAGGCCTGGCTGGCGGACGCGACCCCCGTGCCGACGGCCAACATGCCACCAGTGACCAGCGCGGCTTGCACTCCGCGCTTCGCCCAAGTCTGCATGGATTTCTCCTTCACAAGGCTTCCCCGTTCGGGGTAGGAAAATCAACTGTGGGCGCCACACCGTCATCGGAAATTGATCATCGGGAGACGGCGGGCATGGGAATTTCGATCCGGGTTGCGCGCGGCGGATTTCCTTTCGGCGGCAACGAGATACGTCGCCTGCGCCGCGCGGCGATCTAGTCGGGAGTGGTGCCCGGCTGCGGTTCGGGCGCGCTGATCAGCGTGCTGGCGATGTCGCGGGCCGACGCACCGGCGTAGGCGGGGGTGCGGTCCGGTTCGGCCGGATAGCAGCCGACCGCGGCGGTGTTGTGCTGCTGCCCGTCGCCGGTTCCGCCGCAGCCGGGCGCGCCGGGCAGCGTGGGCAGGGCGAAAGGCCTTGGCCAGCCCGGGTTTCCGGGCGCCTCAGCGGGTTCCGGCGCGCGCGGCCCGGTGACCGATTCGGTCTGCTCCGCCGACCGCTGGTGCTCGACCAGCTGCGCCGGCTGCGGGACGACGGGTGCCGCGACCGATGCCGGTGCGGCCTGCGGAAGCGGTGCGGTCGGCGAAAAGCCCTGCTGCGGTCCGGTTTCCCCGGACAGCAGTGGACCGCCGAGCCCGCCCAGTCCATTGTCGACGGACGTGGAAATCTCGCCTGCCTGGGCTCCGGTGGCCGACAACGCGTCGTCCGCGACGTGACCAACGCCGTCGGCGGACTCCTGCAGCACGCCGGTCACCGGCCTCGCCGCGTCGAGCAACTGCTCGGCCGGGCCGGATCGGACCAGCTCGACCGGGTTCAGGCGGCCCAGCGAGAACTCCGCCGGGCCGGACCGCTCGGTGGCCGCACCTTCCACCGGCGCGGCCGGTGGGTTCGTCGATTCCGGCGGCGCTGCCGATTCGTCGGCGGGCGCGGCCGGGGCGAGGTTCGCGGCGTCCGCCGGGAGCCCGGTGCCGATGAGCCAAGCCGCGGAGGTTCCGGCTGCCGTCGCGCCCACCACCACCAGGGCACGGGTCAGCAGCCGCCACGGTCGGGCGGCTCCCGTCGTGCGGTCGCGGCAGGACATCTCGGTGCCAGAACCTCCTCGGCTTCGGGCGACTCCCCGTTCGGACTCGGCCTCTTCGCCGCCGCGCACTCTTTCACCACAACAGCCACTTCCGTAAGCGAAGAGCGACACCTTCGCTACATCGTGTTACTGGGGTTCCGGCCCGGTTGCGCGCCGTGGTCATTTCGCCCCCGGGTTCGGGGGTCGGCGCTACGGTGGCAGGGTGAACGACTTCAAGATCACCACCCGGGACGACGCGGCGGCGTCGATTCCTCGCGTGCTCCGCGTCTCGGCGGCGTTGAGCTGGCGGATGCTGGTGATACTCGTCGCCCTTTACGTGGTGGGGCTGATCATCGGCCAGATCTACGTCGTCGTGATCCCGGTGGCCATCGCGCTGCTGCTGTCGGCGCTGCTGGCCCCGATCGTGGCCTGGCTGACCCGGCGCGGCGTGCCGCGGGCGCTGGCCACCGCGCTCGTGCTGATCGGCGGGCTCGCGGTCGTGGGCGGCGTCCTCACCTTCGTCATCACCGCGTTCATCGAAGGCTTCCCGGACCTGCAGCGCCAGGTCGTCGCCAGCCTCAACCAGCTCAAGGACTCGCTGGCGCAGGGACCGCTGCACATCAACGAGGAGCAGATCGGCCGCTACCTGACGCAGGCCCAGGATTGGCTGGCCGCCAACCAGGCGGCGTTGACCAGCGGCGCGCTGTCCACCGCGGGCACCTTCGGCAACTTCCTCACCGGGTTGGTGCTGGCGCTGTTCACGCTGATCTACTTCCTGCACGACGGCCGCGGGGTGTGGCTGTTCGTGACGAAGCTGGCGCCGAAGCACGTGCGGCACCGGGTCGACGTCGCCGGCTGCAAGGGTTTCGCGTCGCTGGTCGGCTTCGTGCGGGCGACCGCGCTCGTCGCGGTGGTGGACGCGCTCGGCATCGGCATGGGGCTGATGTTCCTGGGCGTCCCGCTGGCGATTCCGCTGGCGGCGCTGGTGTTCCTCGGCGGTTTCGTGCCGATCGTCGGCGCGGTGGCCTCCGGTGCGGTCGCGGTGCTGGTGGCGCTGGTGACCAAGGGCTGGGTCGTCGCGCTGATCGTGGTCGGCATCGTGCTCGCGGTGCAGCAGATCGAGGGCAACGTGCTGCAGCCGCTGATCCTGGGCCGGGCCGTGCAGATCCACGCGCTGGGCGTGGTGCTGGCGATCAGCATCGGCTTGGTGATCTCGGGCATCGTCGGCGCGCTGCTCGCGGTGCCGATGGTCGCGGTGCTGAACTCGGCGATCCGCTCGCTGGTCGCGGAGGAGGAACCGGAGCAACCCGCCGAGAAGACCGAAGCGGAACCACCACCACCCGACGAGACCCCGGACGAGAAGTCGGGCCAGGCGCCCCAGAACTCCGAGGCCTGACGGGGCTCAGGCGAGGGTGACCGCGTTGCGGCCGCCGGACTTCGCCGCGAGGAGGGCCGCGTCGGCGGCCACCAGCAGGTCGGTGAGCTCGTAGCCGAAGCGGGACGTGGTCGCCACGCCGATGCTGACCGTCAGGTCGTCGAGCTCCCGGTGGTGCCCGTGGATGTCGCGGGCCGGCACCGACAACGCGGCTGTCGACGCCCGGATCCGGTCCGCCACCGCGCACGCGACGCCGGTGTCCGTGCCCGGTAGCAGCACCACGAACTCCTCACCGCCGAAGCGGCCGACCACGTCTTCGCGCCGCACGCTGCTGCGCAGCATCATCGCGACGGCCGCCAGCACCGTGTCTCCCGCCAGGTGCCCGATCTCGTCGTTGACCCGCTTGAAGTGGTCTAGGTCGAGCAGCAGCAGCGATACGGGCTGGCCGCGGGTCTGCGCCCGGTGGAGTTCGTTGCGCGCCAACCGTTCCCAGTGCACGGCGTTGGCCAGGCCCGTCTTGCCGTCCCGCTGCGCGGACCGCCGCCACTGCGGCAGCTGGCCCGCCAGATCCAGCAGCACCAGCGGCGGCCCGGCCAGCAGGGCGCTGCCCGGCTCGCTGTGCACCGCCACCGCCAGCAGCCCGCCCAGGCTCGCCGCGACGATGCCGAGCAGCACGTCGATCGGCTCGCCCACCACGTCCGCCCGCCCCGCCGAGGGATTGCGCAGCCGGATGCCGCCGGCGACCACGAAGGCCCGCACCAGCAGCAGCACCGCGCCGGTCAGCACGAACTGCGCCGGCGACCACCCGGGTTCCGACCAGCCGATGAGGAATCGCGCGGACAGCGTGGCGATCGTGGTGGCCGCCGTAGTGAACAGCCAGCGGTGCAGCTCCGGGCGGCCGTCCAGCACGCCGTGCAGCGTCGGCCCGAGCAGCAGGAGCACCAGCAGGTTCGGCGGCAGCGTGAGGATTCCGGCGGCCAGGTAGGCGATGTGCAGCGTCCACGGGTTCCGCCGCACCTGCCGCTGCACGTTGATCGACACCGAGGTGATCACGATGACCGTCCCGGCGGTGGCCGCCAGCATCGCGAAGGTCAGCAGCTCGCGCGGCAGCGGCGACCGGCTCGTCACGAAGACCAGCACGACCAGCACCAACGCGATCGCCTGCACGGCGAGCACGTAGGCGATCGCCGCGGGCCGCAGTCGCCACAGCAGCCATCCCCCCACCAAGCCGATCACCTCCCCCGCCGAGCCTTACACAGCGGGCCGCCCCGCCGAAGCTCGCCACTCGGGCCATTCGGGGCGATGCTCACCGTGATCACAAACACGCAGAGTGCTCGATCCAGCGGTCTCGGCCAACCTCGATGTACGGCAGGATGGTCCGCTGGGGAAGGAGCGAATGTGGGCAATCCGCAACAGCCGTCGCGCCAGCAGCAGGCGGCCGACGGCCGCTCGCCGCTGTGGCGCGGGCACAACGTGTTCCGCGTGGTCACGTTCCTCTACGCCTGCTACTGGTTCTTCGACCAGCTCGGCGAATACGAGCGGCCTTGGCTGGCGGCCCTGGTCATCTCCCTGATGGGCATGTGGACGGCGTTCACCGTCTGGCGGTACTGGTCCCGCGCGGGGCGCACCAACCGCATGGTGCTGATCGACTGCGTCGTGGTGTCCGCACTGTTCCTCAGCAACGAGTTCATCCTCACCGAGTACCAGATGCGCGAGAACCTCCCGACGGTGGTGACGGTGTGGCACCCGACGATGGTCACCGCCGCCGCCTCGCAGTGGGGCGTGTTCGGCGGGCTGGCGGCCGGGATCATCGCGGCGGCCAGCAACTACCTGGTCCGGGGCTTCAGCGACCAGACCATGTCGCTGGACACCCTGCTGCTGGTCGGCACCGGCCTGGTGATCGGCCTGGCCTCCGACACCGCGCGCAGGTCCACCGATCGGCTGGCCCGCGCGCTGCGCGCGGAGGCCGCGACCGCAGAGCGGGAACGGCTGGCGCGCAACATCCACGACAGCGTGCTGCAGGTGCTCGCGCGGGTGCGGCGACGCGGCACGGAGCTCGGCGGCGAAGCGGCCGAGCTGGCGAAACTCGCGGGGGAGCAGGAGATCGCGCTGCGCGCGCTGGTCGCCACCACGCCGCAGGAGACCACAGAGGACGGCGAGATCGACCTCGCCGCGCGGCTGCAGGTGCTGCGCACCGGCCGGATCAACGTGTCGATCCCGGGCAATCCGGTGCGGTTGCCGGAGCCGCTGAGCATCGACCTGTTCGCGGTGGCGCGGGAAGCGCTGGCGAACGTCGAGAAGCACGCCGGTGCGGACTCCCAGGCGTGGGTGCTGCTGGAGGAGCTGCCGGACGAGGTCGTGCTCACCGTTCGCGACGACGGCCCGGGCATCCCCGAGGGCCGGCTCGAGGAAGCCGCCGCCGAGGGACGGTTGGGCGTGGCCAAGTCGATTCGGGGCCGAGTGGAGTCGATGGGTGGCACGATCACGCTCGACACCACTCCCGGCGAGGGAACCGAGTGGGAAGTCCGGGTGCCTCGACCGGAAGCGATCCCGGGCAAGCGCCGCAGAGGAGGAAAACGATGAGCGAGCCGCCCGTCACCGTGATGGTCGTCGACGACCACCCGATGTGGCGCGACGGGGTCGCCCGCGACCTGACGGAGCGCGGCTTCGAGGTGCGGGCCACCGCGAGCGACGGCGCATCCGCGCTGCGCATCGCGCGGACCGTCAAGCCCGACGTGGTGCTGATGGACCTCAACCTGGGCGACACCTCCGGGGTCAGCGCCACCCTGCACATCACCCAGGAGATCTCCGGCACGCGGGTGCTGGTGCTGTCCGCCAGCGGCGAGCACAACGACGTGCTGGAGGCGGTGAAGGCCGGCGCGTCCGGCTACCTGGTCAAGTCGGCGTCGGCCGAGGAGCTGGTGGACGCGGTGCAGCGCACCGCCGCCGGCGACGCGGTGTTCACGCCCGGGCTGGCCGGGCTGGTGCTCGGGGAGTACCGGCGGATGGCGATCACCCCGGACTCGGAGTCGCAGGCGCCGCAGCTGACCGACCGGGAGACCGAGGTGTTGCGGCTGGTCGCGAAGGGGATGACGGCCCGGCAGATCGCCAAGAAGCTGGTGATCTCGCACCGCACGGTGGAGAACCACGTCCAGTCGACGCTGCGCAAGCTGCAGCTCCACAACCGGGTGGAGCTCGCCCGCTACGCCATCGAGCACGGCCTGGACCAGGAAGAAGCCGAACCCGAAGGCGCCTGACGGCTGCGCCGCTTCAAGAACAACTGAATCTGCAGGTCAAGACCCGTGTGCCCGGTCGGCGCACGGGTCTTTTTTTCGTTCGGTGACCGCGATCCGTGCAGGATTTTCCTGGTTCACCCGATTCAACGATGAAAGATCTCCACCGGGCCTCCTTTGCGCTGGCCACGCCCGCCATTACGCGCCGTGACCCCGGAGCCCGCGCGGCGCCTCGCGACTCCGCGTGACGGCGTGGTGACGGCCCGGTGACGGGGCTCTGGCGTACTCATCACCAGCGGCACGAAGCCGCAGGCGAAATTCCGTCAATGCGAACAGGAGCCTGATCATGGAGTTTTCGTACGAGTTCGCTGAGATGCTGCCCGAGCGCGAAGCCCTCGGCGGCTGGTGGGGCGGCGGCGACGTCAACACCATCGTGGCTGACAACACCGCTGTGGCCCTCTTCGGCTCGCAGGCCACGGCCGCCCAGGTCATTACCCAGGCCGGCGGCGGCGGTCGCTGGTAATCGGTCTGCCATTAACACCTCCGGCCGCCCACCGCTGCTGCGCGTGGTGGGCGGCCGGTCACCAAAACGAGGAGATGGAACATGGACACTCTCGAACTTCACGACCAGTCCGCGGAACTGCTCCCGCAGCGCGAAGCCCTGGGCGGCTGCGGTTGCAACTTCTTCCCTGACGTCAACACCGTCGTCGCGGTCAACACCGCGGTGGCCCTCTTCGGGTCGCAGGCCACGGCCGCCCAGGTCATCAACCAGGTCTAACGGCCCAGTCTGGCCGGGAGCGAAGCGTTCGCTCCCGGCCAGGCTCGCACGCTGCCCACCACCGCGCCAAACCAGTGCAGCCCAACCCGCACGTGAACGGGTTCGCAGGAGGAAGCCATGTCAGAAGTCACCCGGACCGACCGCGCGGCGGAGACCGACGAGCAGTCGGTCGCGCGGCTGGCCGACGGAGTGTCGCTGTGCGGGGAGTACGAGGGTGGCGGCTTCGACGAACCGCGTTACCTGATCTCCCGCGGCGACGGCCAGATGGTGCTGGTGTCGCCGCTGCTGTACCAGATCGCGACCGCGATCGACGGCACCCGGAGCCTGGCCGAAGTGGCATCGCTGGCGTCGCAGGCGACCGGCCGGGAACTGTCCGCCGCCAACGCGGAGTTCCTCATCAACGAGAAGCTGCACCCGCTCGGCATCGCCACCCTGTCCGAGCCGCTGGCCGAGCCGCCGAAGGCGGATCCGCTGCTGTCGCTGGCGATGCACGGCGTGCTCGCGCCGCCCCGGGTGGTGCGGGCGGCGGCTGCCGTCCTGGCGCCGCTGTACACGCCCGTCATCGTGGTGCTCGTGCTGTTGGGGCTGATCGCGTTCGACGCGTGGCTGATCGGCTCCGGCTACGTCGACATGGCGTTCCAGCAGTCCGTCGGTGAACCGTCGCAGGTGCTCCTGCTGCTCGGCCTGATGATCAGCAGCACGCTGTTCCACGAGCTGGGGCACGCCGCCGGGTGCCACTACGGCGGCGCCAAGCCGGGCGCGATCGGCGTCGGCGTCATGCTGATCATCCCGTGCTTCTACACGAACGTCACCGATGCCTACCGCCTGGACCGGCGGGGCCGGCTGCGCACCGACCTGGGCGGCATCTACTTCAACGCGGTGTTCATCCTGGCGATGGCCTGGATCTACGCCCTGACCGGCTTCGCGCCGCTGCTGGTCTTCATCGCGCTGAGCCACATCCAGATCCTGCAGCAGCTGCTGCCGCTGCTGCGCATGGACGGCTACTACATCCTCGGCGACCTGGTCGGGGTGCCGAACCTGTTCTCGCAGATCCGCCCGTTCCTGCTGCGCCTCATCGGACGCAGCGGCAACCTGCCCGGCACGCACTCCGGGCTGCGGCCGCGGGTGCGGATCCTGGTCACCGCCTGGGTCCTGGTCGTGGTGCCGACGCTGGTGTTCGCGCTGGGGATGCTGCTCTGGCGGCTCCCGGTCTACCTGTCCAGGGCGTTCAGCAGGGCCCACGACTACTGGACGATGCTGGCGACCGGTGTCGGGCAGGGGCAGTTCTGGGCCCCGCTCCTGGCGATCATCTCGATGATCATCCTGCTGCTGCCGTGGCTCGGTGCGGGCGCCTTCGCGGTGCGCAGCTACCGGCGGATCTCCCGGCTCATCTCGCGCCGCCGCAAGCAACGGAGCAATGGCGGGCGCCACCGCACTGCGCGTGCCTGACTTGCTCCTTCATGGGGCTCCCACCGGGGGGTGTGGGAGCCCCACACGTGTGTGACCAGAACCGAAAGTCACGGTCTGTAGTGCAGTAACAGCCGAGTGGAGTGGCCCCGATAGGCACGGATGTGGGCCCTGGTTCCGGCGTCCACGCCGGTGCTCGGGAGCTTCTGGGGGAGCTACCGCTTCCCGCGCGAAGCGCCCGTTTCAGGCCTGTCAAGGGGGGAACTATGACCGGTGGAACAGTGCGTCCGATGACACGCCTGCGGCCGCGCACACCTGCGCAGCCCGACCAACCCTTCCGACTGTCGCTGCTCGGCGGCTGGGATCTGCAGGCAGGCGGCGAGGGCGTGGCGATGTCCAGCAACGGGCAACGCCTGCTCGCCTTCCTCGCGCTGCGCGGGCGCACACAGCGCGACTACCTCGCCGGCATCTTGTGGCCGGAGAGCGACGAGCAGAGCGCGCTGGCCAATCTCCGGACCACCCTGTGGCGGGTGCGCCAGCGGGCGCAGGGCGCGGTGATCAGCACCTCGCACGAGCTCCAGCTCGCGCCGCTGGTGACGCTGGACGTCGACGGGCTGGTCGCGGCGGGGCGCTACCTGGTGCGCCAGGATTCGGCGGAGTCGCCCGCGGACTGCGCGGAGATCGGCCGTGACCTGGCGCGGCACGCGCCGCTGCTGCCGGGCTGGTACGACGACTGGGTGCTGACCGAGCGCGAGATCCTGCAGCAGCTGCAGGTGCATGCGCTGGAGGTTGCCGCGGAGCGGCTGGTGCAGTCCCGGCACCTGGCGGCGGCGCTGGAGATCGCGCAGGCGGCGACCCAGGTGGAGCCGTTCCGGGAGACGGCGCACTGCGCGGTGGTCAAGGTGCTGCTGCAGCAGGCGAATCCGGCGCAGGCGGTGCGCCACTACCAGCGCTACGAGCGCCTCCTGGACCGGGAGCTCGGCATCGAGCCGTCACCGAACCTGCGCGACCTCGTCCGCCCGGTCCTGGCCAAGTCCCGCGCCTGATCCCCGAAAGTTCGTTTCCAGGCCGGCTTCGGCACCGCGGCCGATGTTTCCGCTGGGCACGGGGTGGATGAGGTGAACGGCCTGTTCGCCTCACCTACCGGGACGAACGGTCCGTTCGCTCCACGCCACCGACGTCGGGTGGGTGAAGCGAACGGCCTGTTCACCTCGTCTATCGAGGCGAACAGGCCGTTCACTCCGCACCAGGCGAAGGGGCGACCCGGCCGGTCAGGCGAGGGCGGCCTTGACCGCTTCTCGGGCGCGGGCCGGGGTCGGGGCCGCGAGGGCCGCTTCCGCCGCCCGCTCGAAGGTCGCGAGCGGGTGCTCGGCGAGGGCCGCGCCGACCGCCGGGACCGCCGCCGCGGCCATCGACAGGCTGGTCACGCCGAGCCCCGCGAAGACGCCGGCCAGCAGCGGATCGGAGGCCGCCTCGCCGCACACGCCGACGGGCTTGTCGAGCTCCCGCCCGGCCCGGCCGACCGTCGCGATCAGTCGCAGCAGCGCCGGCTGCCAGGGGTCGTTGAGCTCGGCGAGCGCGCCCGCCTGCCGGTCGGCGGCGAATACGTACTGCGCGAGGTCGTTGGTGCCGATGCTGACGAAGTCGACCGCACCGAGGATCTCCGCCGCGCTCAACGCCGCCGCCGGGATCTCGATCATCACGCCGGCCCGCGGCAGGCCCGCGGCCCGCACCCGGCCGGCGAACCAGGCCGCCTCGTCGACGGTCGCGACCATCGGAGCCATCACGGACACCTCGGCGCCGGAATCGGCCGCGGCCGCGGCGATCGCCTCCAGCTGGCGTTCCAGCACGTCGGGCCGGTCGAAGGCCACCCGCAGCCCGCGCACGCCGAGCGCCGGGTTCGGCTCCACGCCCATGTCGAGGAAGGCCAGCGGCTTGTCCGCGCCGGCGTCGAGCGTGCGGACGATGACCGGCTTGCCCGCGAACGGCGCGATGACCTCGTGGTACGCGGCTCGTTGCGTATCGACGGCCGGTTCCTCGCCCGCGCCGAGGTAGCAGAACTCGGTGCGGAACAGGCCGACTCCCTGCGCACCGGCCGCGACGGCGGCGCGCGCGTCGGCGCCCGATCCGACGTTGGCGATGACCTTCACCGGCTTGCCGTCCGCGGTCTCGCCGACGCCGTTCCACTCCTTGGCCGCGGCGCGCTCCGCGGCGTGCACGGGCACCGCGTTCTCGGAGGTCTCCACCTCGCCGCTGTCGCCGTCCACGATCGCGCCGGCCACGCCGGGCACCCCGAGCACGCCGCGGACCGCCACCACCGCCGGGATTCCCAGCGCCCGCGCCAGGATCGCGGTGTGGCTGGTCGGGCCGCCTTCCTCGGTGACCAGCGCGAGCACCAGGCTCGGGTCGAGGTCGGCGGTGTCGGCGGGGGCGAGGTCGCGGGCCAGCAGCACGCTGGGCCGTTCGAGCTCGGGCACGCCGGGCGGCGTCACGCCGTGCAGTTCGGCGATGATCCGGTCCCGGACGTCCTGCACGTCGCGGGCGCGTTCGGCCATGTAGCCGCCGGCTGCGCTCAGTGCCTCCGCGAAGCCGTTGGCCGCCTCGAACACCGCGCGCGGCGCGGGCATCGAGCGGCCGGTGACGAGTTGTTCCGCCTGCGAGATCAGTGCCGGGTCCAGCGCCATCGCGGCAGTCGTCTCCAGCACTGCCTTGGCGTCGCCCTCGACCCGGGTGGCGCGCTCGAACAGCCGCTCGGCGACGGCTTCGGCGGACGGCCGGATGCGGGCCGCGTCGGCGGCCGGGTCGGTGGGCGCGGGAGTGGCGGACGGTTCGGGCAGGGGATCTGCGACCCGGGCGACCGGCCCCGAGGCGCGGCCGGAGCTGACTCCGACACCAGTCAAACGCGACATGGTCTAGACCATACCCTTCTCATTCGGGCTTTGGGGCGATCGTAGGCACGAGTACACCGTTCGGCCCGAACGCCACGGCCAGCGTGAACACGCCCCGTGGCGACAGTGGTTCTTACGTCCCCCGAATGTCGCATTGCCTCCATTACCGATGAGTAACAAGTGAGTAGCCGTACGGATCCGACCGCAACCCCCGGAACAGGAGGCTGTGGGCATGGCATTGAGCGCTCAGATCACCGAAACGAAACCACGCCTCGACTGGTTCGCCGAGCCCCTGGCCGCGATCGTGAACCTCTTCGCCAGCCAGCTCCCCGAGCCCGGCCCGCGGAGGAGCGACGCGTCGGGGACCGCCCCCGACAGACTTCCGCCGCCGACGAGCGAACTGCCCGGCAAGCCGGTTCCCATCCCGGGTGAACCCGTCGACACCAGCCACGCCCGTCCAGTGCAGTCCCCGGTCGCTTCGACCGGGGCTGCCCCGTCTCTGGAGTGATTCCGCGTCCATGCCACCAAAACACCGCCGCCAGGCACGCGAACGGCCCGTTCACCTCGGAAGCAGAGGAGAACGGGCCGTTCACTTCGCGCCCGGCCGAACACAGTGGAATCTCGTTCGGGGATCCACCGTTCGAGCTAAATTCGAGCCTTACATGGATCTTTTCGGAGCAGTCGGGCGTCAGACTGAACGAGTTGTTGCTCGCCGGTATTCGCGCCACCGACGATCACAACCTGCTGAGGGCCGGCCGCAACGCCCCCCGTGCGGTCGGCCCCCAGTGAAAGCCCACCGAGCGCTCAGTCCTGAGCCTTGCGCAGGCCGAGGGCCTTCAACGCACCGTCCACCCGGCCGGGCTGCTGCTCCGGCAGCAGGTGCGGCGCTTGCTCGGCGACCGCGGAGAGCACGCTGCTCGCCGAGGGGTTGACCGCCTGCCACTCGCCCACGACCACGGTCGGCACCGTCTCGTTGCCGTCCGCGATGGAACGCACCACCGCCGCCGCGTCCGGGTCCTCCCAGATGTTCACCTCGGTGAAGGCCAAGCCCTGGCGCCGCAGGCCGGCGCGCAGCGAGGAGCAGAACGGGCAGCCGGGCCGGGTGTAGACGACGACTTCCTCGACGACGGCGGTCATCTTGCCTCCTGAGTCATAAGCGCTGGTCACCGCGCGGTTCCGGTTCGGGCTCCGCCGGCCGGGCTTTGCGTCCACCGCGCGGCGTCGCCCATGATCTGCAACATCGCGGGCATACGAATCATTCGCGACACCATCGCATCCGGGGCCGGAGCGAGACGATGCTCACCCCGGCGAGCGCTTCCCGATCACGACCGCGGTGGCGGATTCGGCCGCGTGCCCGCGGACGAGGGGCCGGATGGGCCACAATCACGGACGGTCGACCTGGGAAGCCGGGGCGGCCACACCGACACTGGAGTGGCACATGACCGAGGTGTCTCGGCGCGGGCGGCTTCGCGCGGCCACCGAACTCGAAATCCGCCAGCACGCGCGGGCGCTGCTCGTCGAGCACGGCAGCGACGCGGTCACGCTGCGCGCGATCGCCCGCGAGCTGGGCATCACGGCGCCGGCGCTGTACCGGTACTGCGAATCCCGCGAAGACCTGCTGCGCCAGCTCTGCGACGACATCTGCGCCGACCTGGCGACCGAGCTGCACGCGGCGCTGGAACCGGCGGTCGGGGGATTCCTGGACAAGATCTTCGCGGTGTGCCGGGGATTCCGGCGCTGGGCGCTGGCGCATCCCGAGGAGTTCGCGCTGGTCTTCGCCACGCCGCGGGGCGAGGAGGGGAACCGCGGGCAGGACCAGTTCGCCGGCGTCTTCCTGGGCATCGTCGGGCCGTTCCTGGCCGAAGGCGCGGTGAGGATCGACTTCGCGGCGGGGCTGCCGTTCGAGCTGCCGGACATGTCGGCGCAGCGGGAAGCGCTGGCGGCGGCGTTGTCCACCGAGGGCATCGAGGTTCCGCCGGAAGCCCTGAGCCCGGACGCGGTGTACGTCCTGCTGCGCTGGTGGGTCCGCCTGTACGGGCACGTGGCCCTGGAGGTCTTCGACCGCTTCCCGTTCGACGTCAAGCACGCCGACCGCCTCTTCGACTCGATGCTCCACGAGCTGACCCACGAATCCGGCCTGGCCTGAACGGATTCCCGGTCTCCGCCGGGGCTCTGCGCTCGTTGAAGCCGCCTGTTTTGCCTGAAATCGGAAACTTCAGCGCCCCGTCGGATCATTCGAGTAGTCCGATCGGAGCAAGTTTCGGGGCACTGCCGATCTTTTCGCGGTGTTCGATCAACCCGCGCTCTATCCGGGCGTCCCACGGACATCGATTGAAAACGCGGGAAAGGTGTTAACGATGTTCCACAAGTCGGGGCGGGTTCTTGTTGCAGCGCTGGCGGTTGGTGCCGCCCTGTTCGTCGGCGGTTGCGCCGCCGGAACGGGATCGGCCCCGCACCCGCAGCCCCCGAGCATCGACACGGCCAGCGGGGGCTCGATCGCCTCGGACAGCGAGGCGACGCAGAACTCCGACAGCAGCAGCACCACGTCCGAGAGCCCCGACACCGGCAAGAACACCGAGACCGGCAAGAACACCAACACGAGTTCGCGCGACGGCAAGGATTCCGGCAACGGCACGGGCTCGACGTCCAGCACCCAGAAGGAAATCCAGCTCACCACCTACACGCCGGACGGCACGACGACGAAGTTTGTGACCTCGCCGAAGGAGTTGATCCTGCCGGACTCCGCCAGCGGCGGCGCCTCGGACGTGCAGTTCAAGAACATCACCTGGAACTATTGGGGCGACAACGGCGCGGAGGGCAACGGCGACGCGTACGTCACCGGCGGCGGTGCCCCTCCGGAGACCATCCACAATGTACAGATCATCGTGGACAACCCGCAGATGGTCAGCGGCACACGGCAGTACACCCACTTCCTGATCATGTACCCGGACGGCACGCACAACGAAGGCGAGATCACCTTCTGATCCCCGCATTCTTCGGCGAGATCGGAACACGGTGCACGGCCCCCTGGTGCACCGCACGGCGCCCGTTCTCGTCGAAACTGCCACCCCGGCGCGCCACGCCGGGGTGGCAGTACTGCGCCGTCAGTCGATGACGGCGACCGCCTCGATCTCGATCTTCAGCCCGGCGTCGGCGAGGCGCTGCACGCCGATGTGGCTGCGCGCGGGGCGGTGCGCGCCGAAGAAGTCGCGGTAGACCTCGTTCACGGCGGCCTGCTGATCCATGTCGGTGTTGAAGATGGTCACCTTGACGATGTCGGTGATCGCGCCGCCCGCGGTTTCCAGCACCTTCCGCAGGTTCTCCAGGCACGCGCGGGTCTGCTCGGCGATGTCGCCGCGCGAGTGGTCGGGATCGCCGGGCAGCAGCGGGAAGGCCGTCGCACCGGAAAGCCAGACGGTCCGCCCACTGGCGACGACCGCCGGCGCGAACGGCATCGCATCGCTACCGGTGCTCGCGACCAGCCGCGAATCCCATCCGACGCCGCGCAACTCGACCGGCTCGTTCATGTGAGTCCTCCATTCGAAGTCCGCCCAACGCTAGAACTTCGAGCGCACTGGACATCAACAACCCGGTGACGCGACCCACACAGGCGTTTTCAGTACGGGTGGATTGCAGTGGGCGCGAGGGTGATGATGGCCGGGGGATAGATCTCGTCGACGAGATCCTCGATGGCGAGTCGGTGTTTGCCGACGTAGGGCGGGGTTTCGGCGGCGAGCGTCCGGTGGCGTTCGGCCAGATATGCCCGGCAGCGCTCTGCGACCATGTCCTCGAAGACGGTCCGCTCGCGCACTTCCGGTTGTCGCGTGGCCGCCGCCTGCATGGTGTCGCGCATCTGCCAGACGCTCACCGAGCCGAGCCCCGCGCCGGCATGCTGCCCATTTCCACCGCGCAATGGGAAAACCGCGACGAACGCTGCGGCGGCCGCGAGCAGCCCGATCGCAGTCGGCGCGCCGAGCGGCGAATTGAAGAATCCGAGCACCACGTCCATGTCCAGCCTCCGTGTTCAGCAACCGGGTTCCGATGTCCGACGTGGATCAGCCGGCGGCGTCGCGCCGCGCTTTGGCTTCAGACCAGCAGCTTTCGCAGGTGGGAGCCAGCCACTCCACCTCGGTAGGCCGGACGATGCCGATGGTTCGGCCGCAAAGGGTCGAACGCTCCTGCCCGGGCACCGGCGGTTCACCGGCTCCAAACCATGCCGAGCACCCTCGAAAGGCCGCCAGTAGGCAACGGGCCGCTGAGGCTCCAGGAAGAACACCAAGAACACCTCCAGAAACGGGAAAGACGGCGGCGGGCCAGCGGGGTCGGGGGAGGGGAACCGGCCCAGCCGCCGTCTAGATCAAAAAGTATCCCGGAAAGCTTTCTGGGGCTATTACCTGATCGGGTTTCGTTCAGTGTGCTAAACCTGAAGCACTTCCCGATCCGACACACGACTTGGGGAACCAGATGGCGCCTTCTTCGCCACCCGTCGCAGCGTGGGAGCTCGGCATCCGACTCCGAGAAGCACGCGATCTGATCAATCTGAGCTCGACCGATGCCGCGAAATCCATTGGCATCACGCAGAACTACCTGAGCAACGTCGAGCACGGCCGACGCCGGATCGCCGAGGACAAGCTCGACAAGCTGCTCACCAACTACGGAGTGCGCGACGACGAACGCGAGGAACTCCTTGCGCTACGACGAGCATCGGACGGAAGCGGCTGGTGGTCTCGCTACAGCGGACTTTTCTCGCCGGAACTGGTCAGGTTCTTCGGCTACGAGCACGGCGCGCAGGAGGTCCACACCTACGAAGGCGCCATGATCTCGGGACTGCTGCAGACAGAGAACTACTCCCGTGCCGTCCACAGCGGCGACAGCGCAAACCTGCGCAAGTCCGAGGTCGAGCGCCGCATCGAGGCTCGAAACCGCAGGCAGCAGCGCCTCAGCGGACCAGAACCGCTGAACGCGACGATCCTCATGGCAGAAAGCGCTCTCTACCAGCAGGTCGGTGGCCCCGGCGTCCTCGCCGAACAACTGGAGCACCTGCTCAAGCTGATGGACGAATGCGCTGACGGCCTTGACGTCAGGATCATTCCTTTCAGCGCCGGTGCGTACTGCGCCTTGGGGAGCTCAACCTTCCACCTGCTGACCTTCCCGAGCGCTCGGCTCGTGCGGCTCGGCTGGCACGAGACGGTGACCTCGCTGAACCTCGTCGAGAGCGAACTGAAGATCCACCAGTACAGCGTCGCGTTCTCGGAAGCACTGAGCCGCGCAGCGGATCGAGACGGCTCCAAACAGCTCATTCACAAGGCATTGCACCAGATAACATGAGCGGGTGTCGGATTTAGCGAAGAACTTAGCCACCGCCAACTGGTTCAAGTCCAGCTACTCGACAAGCTCCCAGGGCTGCGTCGAGGTCGCCTTGGCGCCCCCGCTCTTCGGTGTCCGTGACAGCAAGGACCCGCACGGCGGCACCCTCGTCTTCGACCACCGACAGTGGACGAACTTCGTGATCTCGATCAAGTGATCAACGTGGGAGTGTCGGCGTTCGAGTCCGGCTCCTGGTTCAAGTCCAGCTACTCATCGAACGCGCACCACTGCGTCGAGGCCGCGATGTCTGAAGCTGCGGTCGCGGTGCGAGATACGAAGGATCGCGACGGCGGCACGCTCGTGTTCGCTGCGAAGAAGTGGGCGGCCTTCATCTCTTCGACCAAAGAAGAGGCAATTCCCGCGAGCCCAGCACGAACATCGATGGCCTCGTCCTGCCCAATTTCCCGGAGACTGCCAACGCATTCTGCAACGACTGCGGCAGTCTGGCGCGTCTCCGACTTGTCGTAGTGCCTTGGGGCCGTTTCGGAGTGGGGTACGGGCACACGTGAGACGTGGCCGCCAGGAACGCCGAGCGCCGATTTCGCGCGAAATCGCCACCTCCCAGCCACCGGGCGCCTTCGGGATGAGCTTGCCCGGAACCTTTTCTGAAACAGCACTTACCTATCGCGCGGAGGCTTGCTCCGTCGCCCTGCCGGTGGTGATCCTGCATCGGAACTCAAGTGCCGGCCAATGGGTATCGATCGAGTCTTCGAACTGCCCGGAGATGGTCGACAGCAGCACCACACCGTCGTTCCGTGCACCGGCCAGCAGAGTGGTCAGCATGTCCTGCTCGACCGCGCGGTTCACGAAATGGCGGGTCGCACCGGGAAGTTGCCGCGGGACCACCGGATCCTTCGCGGCGTGGAAATGCACGTCACCCTGAATCGCGCCCGCTTGCACCACCGGGCCGTGCACTGGTGCTGCGACCTTGTTTCCTACCCCGTCCGCCTTCTCGCGCACGCATCCCCCAAGCCGATAGATCAACGACCAGCCTGGCACGGAGCTCCGCCCGCCGACACCTCCAGACACGTGAACGCTCCCACCGCCGGCATGTTCCCGGTGGCCACGGGGCCGTGAGTGTTTTGGGGTGCCATAGCGACACAAAACACGCACGGCCCTGTGCCTGACGTACTGCTTCTTCGTGCAGAAGAAGCAGCGGCCCGTGGGGTGCTCGGGCCGCTGCTTCGGCGATCAGATCAGCATTGCCGCCGGCGCTGCAAGTACTTGACCGGCAATGCTGATCGGTCCGTGATCAGGGGGTTCGCGCGTTGATCCAGTCCGCGAACTCCTCGCCCAGTTCTTCCTGCGCCTCCCCGATGATGTCCCAGGCGTCTTCCGGTGGGGTAAGGCCGAAGTTCTCCTCCAGCCAGGCGAGGTATTCGGCTTGCGCGGGGACTTCATCCTCGTCCCGTTCGAAGACGCATTCCTCATCGCACGCCAGATCGGCTTCGAGCACGCCGAGCAGTTGGAGGAACTCCCGGACATTGCGGGCGACGATGTGGCTTCCGCCCTCGTCGCCCAGCAGCACGACCGGCAGCGTCGCCAGGTCGGCGCGGTCGTCGCGCTTCCAGAGGGCGTAGAGCGAGCCGCTGCCGTTGGCCGACGCGAATCCGAGCAGGCCGTGCATGAGTTCCGGGGTGTCGCGGAGGAACTCCAGCTCGCCGAACTCGTCCATCCAGGCCCAATGCGCGTAGGACTCGTCGGTCTTGTCGTCGAAGGCCTTGAGGAGATTCAGTTCGGGAACCGGGGAATACGTGCTCGACACGGGAGACTCCGTTGACCGGGACGGGACGGCGGGCACGTACCGGCCTGCAACGACAGGCACGATCGCCGCTTCCCGCCGCCCCGGCTCCAGGATCAGAAGTTGGTGATCGCCGAGATGTTGCCCTTGTGCAGGTTCTCGATCACGTTGCGGGCGTCGCGGTACTTGTAGGAACCCGACTCGAAGAGCAGGTAGGCATCGCCCTTGTACTCCGTGATGCCCTCGGCCATGCTCGGCGCGCGGAAGCACTTCGTGGACGGCTTGTCGATGTCCGTCGCGCCCTTGTCCACCACGAAGATGTTGCTGCGCTTGTCGCGGCCGTAGGACGTGCTGAAGATGAACTTGTCCTTCGTGACCATCAGGCCCTGCGTCTTGGTGGGCACCTCGTAGCCGTGCTCCGTGGTCAGCGAGCCGTTCTCGTTGATCTTGTACGAGAACATCTTGCCGCGGCCGCCGTCGTTGAACTTGCCCGCGTACAGGGTGTCCCCGTAGCTGGAGATGAACGACGCCGCGTACACCCGGCGCCCCTGGCCGTCCTGCTTGACGTACGGGACGCCGCCCTTCTTCATCGCGTCCCGGAGGTCGGACAGCTTGTACTTGCGGATCGTGTCCCACTTGCCGGAGTCGCGGCCCTGCACGAACGCCCAGTCCCGGCTGACCGTGATGCCGCCGACATGCGACTCCGCGATGGCGACCGTGCCGACGTGCTTGCCGGTCTTCGGATCGATGCCGACGATGTGCGCGTCCTGGCCCTTCTCGCCGTACTCGGTCACGAGCAGCAGGTCGCTGTTGGGGCCATCCCAGTTGTACCAGGGCGAAATGCCCTGCGGTGTCTGCTTGTCCAGGCCAGGAACCGCCGGGCCCTTGCCGAATGCCTTGTCGTAGGCCTCCGACGCCGACGGGCCGCGGTAGAACGCGCCGTCGCCGCTGGCGCTCGTCTCGCACTTGATGCCCTGGTCGGCGTCGCCTTCCTCGGCCGCAGCCGTGGACGTCGCGGCGGTGCCGAGCAGGAACGCACCGCTGACTGCGGTGATCATGGCTTTGCGGAGCAGGGTGGACATCGTGCCTCTCAAACATCTTGGCATCGGTCGTACACCCATTGGGACGCACAGCAGCCGCCACGGTTCCACCCCAGATCAACTTCTTGTTCACCCGCTGGTCACGCCCGGGTTCGCGACGGAAAATCGCCAGCCGCCCGAGGTCGGGCGTGGTGGACTGTGGACATGACGATCACCCAGCAGGACAAGGCGGAACTCTTCCACTCGCTGCACACCGACCGGGCCCCGCTGGTCCTGGCCAACGCCTGGGACGTGGCCAGCGCGCGACTGGTCGAGGACGCCGGAGCCGCGGCGGTGGCGACCACCAGCGCCGGCGTCGCGTGGAGCCTCGGCGCGGCGGACGGCAACGCGCTCGACCGGCGGCTCGCCGTCGAGCTGATCGCGCGCGTCACCGCCGCGGTGGACCTACCGGTCACCGCCGACATCGAAAGCGGCTTCGCCGAAAACCCCGACGGCGTCGAGGAAACCATCCGCCTGGTGCTGGAAGCCGGGGCGATCGGCATCAACATCGAGGACAGTGCCGGCCCGGCGCTGCGCCCAGTCGAAGAGCAGGTCGCGCGCATCGCCGCTGCCCGCGCGGCGGCCGACGCCGCGCAGATCCCGCTGTTCATCAACGCGCGCACCGATCCGTTCCTGCGCCCGGTCCATGACGACCCGGCGGAGCGGTTGCGCGACGCCATCAGCCGCGCCGCCGCTTACGTGGAGGCCGGGGCGTCCGGGATCTTCGTACCCGGCATAACGGATCCAGCGGTGGTCGCCGAGCTGGCGAAGAACATCGAACGGCCGCTGAACGTGCTGGCCGGCCCGGGCGCGCCCGCCGTCGCGGAGCTGGCGGAGGCAGGAGCAGCCCGCATCAGCCTCGGCGGAGCAGTGGCGCAGGCGGCGTACGCCGTGGCGCGCAAGGGGATTCGGGAGGCGCTGGAGCACGGCACCTACGACTCGATCGCGGACGCCGCGGACTTCAGAGACCTCAACGCCCTGTTCCGCAGCTGACCAGCACCACCGCGAACTTTACGTCCACATCGGACGCTAGACGGCCGATGCGCGAGGAACCCGATTCGGGCCGTGGGCGAAGGGCTCCCGATCTTGCCTGGAATCGGGAGCCCGCGAGCGCCAGGCAGCGCCCGTCACCGAGTGGTCACTGGGCGTCGTGGGCGCGCTGGGTCTCTTGGCGGCTGGCTTCCGCGCCCGTGGCGATCGGGGCCGTGAGCCACTGGCGCGGGATGCCGAAGACCGCCACCAGGTCCACCGCGTGCGGGCGGAGCTGGCCGCACAGCACGTTGATCGCCTCCGTGATCGCCTTCGACCGGCGCGGCGAGATCCGCTCGTGCTCCAGGAACCAGCCGCGGTCCGCCTCGATGTTGGAAAGCACGTACAGGTCGCAGAGCTTGTTCAGCAGCGCAGCGGTGCGCCGGTCGTGGCAACGTTCGATCGCCGCGACGAACGCCTCCAGCACGACGCGGTCCACGTGCGCCCGAGCCGCGCGCAGCACGTGGTCCTGCGCGTTGTTGAAGACCTCGAAGGCGTTGTCGCGGTTGGCTTTCCGCAGGCGGCGGCCCAGGCCGTCGAGCACGTGGCGCTCGCGGTCGTCGAACATCTTCAGCTGCCAGCCGCGGTCGAGGATGTCGTCCTTGCCCGAGCCGTCGATGATCCGCTGCACCAGGGAACGCGTCGCGGTCCGCTCGATCACCGCGCCCACGAACTGGTCGGCGACGAACTTGGCCATGCCCAGCGTGCCCAGGTCGTCGAACTGGTCCTTGTAGTTCGTCAGCAGGCCCTTGGCGACCAGCTGCAGCAGCACCGTGTTGTCGCCCTCGAACGTGGTGAACACGTCGGTGTCGGCCTTGAGCTGCGCCAGCTGGTTCTCCGCCAGGTAGCCCGCGCCGCCGCAGGCCTCGCGGCAGGTCTGGATGGTCTGCGTCGCGTGCCAGGTCGACAGCGCCTTCAGCCCCGCTGCGCGGGATTCCAGCTCGCGCTGCTCGCGCTCGCCGCTGGGCGCATCGTGCAGCGTGGTCACCAGTTCTTCCTGCGCGAAGTGCAGGGCGAACGTCTTCGCCAGCGCGGGCAGGAGCTTCCGCTGGTGCGCCAGGTAGTCCAGCACCACGGTCTCCTCGCCGGTGCCGGGCCGCTCGAACTGGCGGCGGGCGTCGCCGTAGCGCAGGGCGATCTCCAGCGCCAGCTTGGTCGCGCCGCCCGCGGTGCCTGCGACCGAGATCCGGCCGCGGATCAGGGTGCCGAGCATGGTGAAGAACCGCTTGCTCTTGCTGGCGATCGGGCTGCGGTAGGTGCCGTCCGGCTCGACGTCGCCGTAGCGGTTGAGCAGCGCCTCGCGCGGCACCCGCACCTGGTCGAAGCAGAGCCGGCCGTTGTCGACGCCGTTGAGGCCGGCCTTGCGACCGCAGTCCTCGATCCGCACGCCCGGCAAGGCCTGTCCGGCCTCGTCCCGGATCGGCACCAGCAGCGCGTGCACGCCGTGGCTCTCGCCGCCGGTGATCAGCTGCGCGAAGACCACCGCCAGCCGGCCGTCCCGCGCGGCGTTGCCGATGTACTCCTTGCGCGCCGACTCGTGCGGCGTGTGCACCACGAACTCCTGCGCCGCCGGGTCGTAGGTGGCGGTGGTGTGCAGGTTCTGCACGTCGGAGCCGTGGCCCGTCTCGGTCATCGCGAAGCAGCCCGGCAGGTCCAGGCTCATGATGTCGCGCAGGTAGCGCTCGTGGTGGCGCTCGGTGCCCAGCGCGACGACCGCCCCGCCGAACAGTCCCCATTGGACACCGGCCTTGACCATCAGCGACAGGTTGCCGGGCAGCATTTCCAGCGACACCACGGAACCGCCGGTGTCGCCGCGGCCGCCGTAGGCGACCGGGAAGCCGAGGTCGGTGATGCCGGACTTGGCCAGCAGGCGCAGCTGTTCGAGGGTCTGCGCGCGGTGGCTCTCGGTGTCGAGGCCGTCGGCCGGCGGCAGCGGGACGCCGTCGAGGGTCTCGCGGACCTGCCTGCGGACATCGGCCCAACGGCCGTCCAGCAGCGTCGCGAGCTCGCCTGCGTCGAATCCGGAGCAACACATCGCAGCCTCCACTCGTAGGTACCGGCTACTCCGAGCGTAGTTACTGACCAGTAACACTGCCATGTGACCTAGCCCTCCGCCCCCTCGGGTGCCACCGGCCTAGGTGAGCGTCCCGTTGGGGGAGTGCGCGGCGGCCGAACGCGGCAGAGGATCACAGGGGCGCCTGCACCGGCGACCACCGGATACACCCCGTTGCAGTTCGACACCCGCTGTTCTCACGAGGTTCAGGAGGTGCAGTTGCATGAGCTCGAACCCCGGCAAAGCCGACCTCGGCGCGATCTTCGACGAGCACTTGGCCGACGAGTTCGTCATGAAGGACGTCTCCGCGACGATGACGACGATGACCAAGAAGCCCGTGGTCAACCACGTGCCGACCACGGCGGGCGGCGCCGGCCGGGCAGCCGTTTCCCGGTTCTACCGCGACCACTTCATCGGCCAGTGGCCCGACGACATCGACATCACCCGGCTGTCGCGAACCGCCGACGCCGAGCGCGTGGTCGACGAGATGGTCATCACCTTCACCCACGACCGGGTCATCGACGCGCTGCTGCCCGGCGTCGCGCCGACCGGCCGCCGGGTGGAGATCGCCGCGGTGGCGGTGATCGGTTGCGAGAACGGCAAGGTCGCCTACGAGCACATCTACTGGGACCAGGCATCGCTGCTGGTCCAGGTCGGGCTCCTCGCCCGCGACGGCCTGCCGGTCACCGGCGCGGAGCAGGTCAAGACCCTGCTCAACGACGGGCCGCTGAACGTCCTGCAGCCCGCGAAGGCGAAGAGCAGGTGAGATCCCGCCGAAGGGCGCCTTTCCCGGGTGAACCGGCGAGAAGGCGCCCTTCGACCGAGCAGCGTCAGGCGACGACGTTGACCAGGCGGCCCGGGACGACGATGACCTTCCGCGGGTCCTTGCCGTCCAGCGCAGCGACGATCTTCTCGTCCGCCAGCGCGGTCGCCTTGACCGCGTCCTGATCCGCCGAGGCGGGCACCACGACCCGAGACCGCACCTTGCCGTTGACCTGGATCGGGTACTCCACGGTGTCCTCGACCAGGTACTGCTCGTCGGCCACCGGGAACGGGCCGTGCGCCAGGCTGTCGCCGTGGCCCAGCCGGGCCCACAGCTCCTCGGCCAGGTGCGGCGTCAGCGGCGCGACCATCAGCACCAGCGGCTCCACCATCGACCGCGGCGTGCCCGCCGCCGACGAGTACGCCTTGGTGATCCGGTTGTTGAACTCGATCAGCTTCGCCACCGCGGTGTTGAACCGCAGCGCCGAGTAGTCCTCCCGGACCCCGGCGATGGTCTTGTGCAGCGCGCGCAGAGTCTCGGCGTCCGGCTGCTCGTCGGTCAACCGCAGCTCACCGGTGTTCTCGTCGACGACGTTGCGCCACAACCGCTGCAGGAACCGGTGCGAACCCACGACGTCCTTGGTCGCCCACGGGCGCGAAGCCTCCAGCGGGCCCATCGCCATCTCGTACAGCCGCAGGGTGTCGGCGCCGTAGGAGTCGGCCATCTCGTCCGGGGAGACGGAGTTCTTCAGGCTCTTGCCCATCTTCCCGTACTCCCGCCGGACCTCCTGGCCCTGGTGGAAGTACTTGCCGTCGCGCTCCTCCACCTCGTCGGCCGGGACGTAGACGCCGCGCGAGTCGGTGTAGGCGTAGGCCTGGATGTAGCCCTGGTTGAACAGCCGCCGGTACGGCTCCTCCGCCGACAGGTGGCCCAGGTCGAACAGCACCTTCTGCCAGAACCGCGAGTACAGCAGGTGCAGCACCGCGTGCTCCATGCCACCGATGTACAGGTCCACGCCGCCCGGGTCGCTCGGGCCGTGCAGCTCCGGCCGCTTGCCCATCCAGTACTGCTCGTTGGCCGGGTCGACGAACCGCTCGGTGTTGTCCGGGTCGATGTAGCGCAGCTGGTACCAGCAGGAACCAGCCCACTGCGGCATCACGTTGGTGTCCCGCTCGTAGTGCTTCAGCCCGTCGCCCAGGTCCAGCTCGACGTTCGCCCACGCGGTGGCCTTGGCCAGCGGCGGCTCCGGCCTGCTGTCGGCGTCCTCCGGCTCGAAGGTGCGCGGCGAGTAGTCCTCGACCTCGGGCAGGACGACCGGCAGCTGGTCCTCGGGCAGCCCCAGCGGCAGGCCGTCCTCGCCGTAGACGATCGGGAACGGCTCGCCCCAGTAGCGCTGCCGGGCGAACAGCCAGTCGCGCAGCTTGTACTGCACGGTGCCGCGGCCGTGGCCGTGCTCCTCCAGCCAGGCGATGACGTTCTTCTTCGCGTCGTCCAGGCCCAGCCCGTTCAGGTCCAGGCCGACGGCCGGGTTCGCGGAGTTGATCCGCGGCCCCACGCCGGTGTAGGCGCCGCCCTCGAAGTCCTCCGACGGCTGCACGGTGCGGACGATCGGCAGGCCGAAGACCTCCGCGAACTCGTGGTCGCGGGTGTCCTCGCCGGGCACCGCCATGATCGCGCCGGTGCCGTAGCCCATCAGCACGTAGTCGGCGATGAACACCGGGATCTGCGCGCCGTTGACCGGGTTGGTCGCCCAGGCACCGGTGAAGACGCCGGTCTTCTCCTTGTTCTCCTGGCGGTCCAGGTCGGACTTCATCGACGCCGCCCGCCGGTACTGCGCGACCGCCTCCGCCGGGGTCGCCGCGCCGCCGGTCCAGCGGTCATCGACCTCCGCGGGCCACGCCGCCGCAGTCAGCTCGTCGACCAGCGGGTGCTCCGGGGCCAGCACCATGTAGGTCACGCCGAACAGCGTGTCCGGGCGGGTGGTGAAGACCTCGATGCGGTGCGCGGAACCGTCCAGCGGGAACACGACGTTCGCGCCCTGCGAGCGGCCGATCCAGTTCCGCTGCATGGCCTTGACCTGCTCCGACCAGTCCAGCCGGTCCAGGTCGTCGACCAGCCGGTCGGCGTAGGCGGTAATCCGCATCATCCACTGCTTCAGGTTGCGGCGGAACACCGGGAAGTTGCCGCGCTCGGTCAGGCCGTCGGCGGTGACCTCCTCGTTGGCCACCACGGTGCCCAGGCCCGGCGCCCAGTTGACCGGCGCTTCGGACACGTAGGCCAGGCGGTGGGAGTCGATGGTCTCGCGCTGCTCGGCGCGGCTCAGCTCCGCCCACGCGCGGCCGTCCGGAGTGGCGCGCTCGCCGCTGGCGAACTGCGCCTCCAGCTCGCTGATCGGCCGCGCCTTGCCCTTGCCGCCGTTCGCCTCGGCGTCGTACCAGGCGTTGAAGATCTGCAGGAAGATCCACTGCGTCCAGCGGTAGAACTCGATGTCGGTGGTGGCGACCCGGCGGCGCTCGTCGTGGCCCAGGCCCAGGCGGCGGATCTGCCCCAGGTAGCGCTCGATGTTCTGCTCGGTCGTGGTCCGCGGGTGCGTGCCGGTCTGCACCGCGTACTGCTCGGCGGGCAGGCCGAACGCGTCGAAGCCCATCGTGTGCAGCACGTTGCGGCCCAGCATCCGGTGGTAGCGGGCGTAGACGTCGGTGCCGATGAAGCCCAGCGGGTGGCCGACGTGCAGCCCGGCGCCGGAGGGGTACGGGAACATGTCCTGGACGAACAGCTTGTCCTCGGGGACGTCGCCCTTGAGTGACCCGACCGGGTTCGGCGCGTGGAACGTGCCGCGTTCCTCCCAGAGGCGCTGCCAACGCTGCTCGATCTCGGTCGCCGTGTCCGCCGTGTAGCGGAACTGCGGGACCTCTTCGGTAACGCCGGTCGTCGAGCCCTCTGCCTGGCCACTCATCGTGTTGCGTCCTTCCCTGCCTTCTCGCCCGAACGCGCGGGTCATGCGCCCTTAGTGTGCCGTCTCCTGAAAATGGAAAACCCCCCAGGCCCTGGTGGGCATGAGGGGTCGCCGCGTCGAAGCGTCGCTACCGGACGTTCAACGCGGCCTCGCAAGAAGCAGACGTGCGCTCACGAGTCCAGGGTAACGCACGTCACCTCACGGCCAGCGTGATGACCTGCGTGGTCTGGTTCGGGGCGAAGTTGTCGTCGCTGACCAGGACCAGGCTGCGGCGGCCGTCCGGCAGCCGCGGGCCCCAGGTCATGCCCTCGACGTTGTCGATCGTGCTCAGGCCCAGGTCGGCGAGGTCCACGACCAGCTCCTTGTGGACCGGGCGCACCTTCGCGTCCTGCAGCGACGAGAGGTGCTGCACGTCCGTCGCGCCGCGGGTGGTGATCCGGTAGATCCGGATCGAGTTGCCGACGCCGGTCACGAACGAGCGCTCCACCACCAGGTACCCGTCGCGGTCGGCCAGCAGCGCGCTGACCCCGTTGTTGGCGAAGCCGCCGGTCGGGGACTCGGCGAACACCGGGTCCAGCGGGTAGGCGTACTGGCCCTGCACCCAGCCGGACCTGGACTGCACGGTGATCCGGGACAGCGCGCCGTGCTCGGCGGTCGGCGACTCGCCGTCCTGCAGCAACGGCCCCTCCATCGCGGTGACCACCCGGCTGCCGCCGGCGGCGAAGGTCAGGCCCTCCAGCACCTCGTTCTGCTTCGGCCCGGTGGCCGGCTCCATCCGCAGGTTCTCCGGCAGCGGCAGCTCGTGGGAGAAGTGGCCGCCCGCGCCGACGCTGGAGATCGACGGATCGATCAGCTGCGCGGCGCGCTCACCCTCGCTGGTCCACCAGATCGTGTCGGACCACGGGTCCCACCGGACGTCCTCCGGGTCCACGGTGCCCTTCGGGTAGGTCGTGCCGTCCGGCCGCAGCAGCGGCTTGGTGCCGGTCAGCCGGAAGTCGGCGCCGTCGAAGCGGCCGGTGTAGAACCGCGCGGGCTGCCGATCGGAGCGATCATCGCTGATCAGCACCCATTCGCCGGTCCGCGGGTTGTAGTCGATGCCGGACAGCCCGCCGACCGTGGTGCCGTCGAACTCCATCGCGTGCGGCAGGGTCAGCTCGCCTACCAGGGCGACCTCGTCGGTCTTCGCCGCCGCCGGTGCCGCCGCGGCGACCAGCAGTGCGACGGCCAGCAGACCGGCCGGGACAATCTTCTTCGCCATGTGTGTCAGCACACCTGACCAGGGTGTCCGGCAGGTAGCGATCAGATGGCGGCTTACGCTGTCCGAGTGTTCGCTGTTCAGGTGATCCTCTGCGCGCTCCTGGTCCTGGGTGGGGCGGCGCTGCTGCTCCTCGGTTTCCGCGGACTGCGGGGCCAACTGGTCCGCAACCGCTACATCGGTGTCCGCACTCCCGCCGCCATGCGCAGCGAGGACGCGTTCGAGCTCGCCAACCGGGCCGCCGGGCCCGCGATGCTGGCCGGCGGCGCGATCGCGGTGCTCGCCGGCGCCTCGATGCCGATGCTGGCCGCCACCTCCAGCGTCGTGATGGTCGCGGTGTTCGGGCTGGTCGGCGCCTTCGCGCTGATGACCGTCGGCGGAGTGGTCGGCAACCGCGCCGCCGAGGCGATGCCCGCACCGGCGGCCGCCGCCGGCTGCGGTGGTTGCGCGGGCGGCTGCTGCGGCGTGCCCAAGCAGAGCTGAATCGCCGGCGAACACGGGCCGGTGCTGCGCCGAGGCGCGGCACGGCCGTGGCAACGTGACCGGCATGCTGAGGTGCACCCGCTTCCGCGACGGCCGCCCCGAGGACATCCCGGGCGGCGAAGCTCTCGACGCGCTGCGCGACGTGCCGGACGACGCCTTCGTCTGGCTTGAGGTGCCACCGGAGCGGTTCGACCTCCTGCACGAGGTGGCGCGGCTGCTGGAGCTGCCCGCGCTGGCCGTCGAGGACGCGGTGCGCGCGCACCAGCGCGCCAAGTTCGAGCGGTACCCGGGCTGCGAGTTCGTCGTCCTCAAGGTCCTCGGCTACGCGGAGGAGACCTCGACGGTCAGCACCTCGGAGCTGATGATGTTCCTGACCGAGCGGGTGCTGATCACGGTGCGGCACGGCGGCCAGGATCCGACCACCGAGGCCCATCGACGGGCCGCCGACCGGCCGGATCTCGTCGCGCTCGGCACGCGGGCGATGGTGTACCTGCTCACGGACGCGGTCGTCGATTCTTACCTGGCCATCGCGGCGGAACTCGGCGAGGACCTCATCGCGCTGGAGCAGCGGGTGTTCGCCCCGAACCGGGACGACCCGACCGAGGACCTGTACTCGCTGAAGCGCGAGGTGCTGGAGTTCCGCGACGCCGTCGAGCCGCTGCTGCCGGTGGCGCACCGACTGATCCGGCAGGACAACGGCGTGCCCGGGCTGCTCGGCCAGCACTTCCGCGACGTGGCCGACCACGTGTTGCGGGCCGGCCGCCAGGTCGGGTCCTACGACGAGCTGCTCAACTCGGTGCTCGCCGCCCAGTTCGCCCGGGCCGGGCTGTGGCAGAACGAGGACATGCGCAAGATCTCCGCGTGGGCGGCGATCGCGCTGATCCCGACCGTCGTCGGCGCGATCTACGGGATGAACTTCGAGAACATGCCGGAGCTGCACTGGGCCTTCGGCTACCCGCTGGCGCTGCTGTTGATGGTCTGCCTCTGCTGCGTCATCTACGCGTTGCTCCGCCGAAACCGCTGGCTCTGACTTGTCCACAGGAAGCTGTCCACAACTCTGTGGATAACTCTCAGATCTGGGGATAACTCACCCAGTACTCCACAGCTCCGACCACGTTCGTGGGCCGTGCGCACTTCGTGCTGCTATGGCGACACAAAGTACTCACGGGTACTGGCCAAGCAGAACTAGTTGAGTTTGACGTCGCCGGGGTGGGTCGCGAGGAAGGCCAGCGGCGGGCCCTGGCGGCGGAGCACCCGGCCCCAGAGCTCGGTGCCCGGATCGGCGATGACGTCGTCCGGCAGGGCCGGCACGACGATCCAGTCGCCGCGCTCGATCTCCCCGGCGAGCTGGCCGGGCTCCCAGCCGGCGTAGCCGGCGAAGAAGCGGAGGCCGCGGGCGCGGGGGACCAGTTCGGCGGGATCGCCGTCGAGATCGACCAGGCCGACCGGGCCGCGGACGCCGACCATGCCCGCGATCGCGCCGACGTCCTGGCCCGCGCGGAGCGTCGCCAGGCAGATCGCCGTGCGCTGCTCGACCGGCCCGCCGACGAACAGCGACTGCGGTTCGCTCGCGTGCTCGCCCCACTTCGGCAGCACGTCGTGCACCGCCACCTCGCTCGGCCGGTTCAGCACGACGCCCAGGGTGCCCTCGGCGCGGTGGTGGATCACGTAGACCACCGTCCGCCGGAAGTTCCGGTCCAGCAGCTGTGGGGCAGCGACGAGCAGCGTCCCCGGTTCCACGTCCGCGTCTGATCCCACCATCGCATGATCTCACTGGTTGCCCGCGCACGAACCACCCTGACCGAAACGAGGTCCGCCGACCCCGCCCAGCAGCTCCGATGTCGGCAGCAACAGCTGCTGAGCAATCATCGATCACACGGAGACGTACGCTTCACTATTAATATAACTCGCTGACCTGCGTAAATTCCCCACCAGTCAGGCGAGCGAGGCCTCACATCGATGCCTCAGGGAACCTCGATGCCCTGTTCGCGGGCCCAGTTGTACAGCTCCTCGACGGCCTCGTCGTGGGACATCGGGCCGCGGTCCAGGCGTAGCTCTTTCAGGTGTTTCCAGGCCTGGCCCACGACCGGCCCGGGCTCGATGCCGAGCAGCCGGATGATCTCGTTGCCGTCCAGGTCCGGCCGGACCTTCGCCAGGTCCTCCGCCTCGGCGATCCGCGCGATCCGCTCCTCCAGATCGTCGTAGGCCCGCTGCAGCGCCGACGCCTTGCGCTTGTTCCGGGTCGTGCAGTCCGCGCGCACCAGCTTGTGCAGCCGGGGCAGCAGCGGGCCAGCGTCGTTGACGTAGCGGCGCACCGCCGAGTCGGTCCACTGGCCATCGCTGTAGCCGTGGAAGCGCAGGTGCAGGAACACCAGATCGGCGACGTCCTTGATGACGTCCTTCGGGTACCGCAGCGCGCGCAGCCGCTTGCGGACCATCTTCGCGCCGACGACCTCGTGGTGGTGGAAGCTCACGCCGCCGCCCGACTCGAACCGGCGGGTGGCCGGCTTGCCGATGTCGTGCAGCAGCGCCGCCAGCCGCAGCACCAGGTCCGGCTCGCCCTCCGGATCGGCGGCCCGCTCCAGGTCGATCGCCTGGTCCAGCACGGTCAGCGAGTGCCGGTAGACGTCCTTGTGCTGGTGGTGCTCGTCGATCTCCAGCTTCATGGCCGGCACCTCGGGCAGCACGTGGTCGGCCAGCCCGGTCTCCACCAGCAGCTCGATGCCGCGCCGCGGGTACTCGCCGCACAGCAGCTTGGCCAGCTCGACCTGCACCCGCTCCGGGGTGATCCGGGTGATCTGGGTGGCCATGTCGGTCATCGCCGTCACCACCCGGTCGGCCGCGGTGAAGCCGAGCTGGGAGACGAAGCGGGCGGCTCGCAGCATCCGCAGCGGATCGTCGGCGAAGGAGTCCTCCGGCGCGGCCGGGGTGTCCAGCCGCCGCTCCGCCAGGTCGGCCATCCCGCCGTGCAGGTCGACGAACGTGCGGCCCGGCAACGCGATGGCCATCGCGTTCACGGTGAAGTCGCGGCGCACCAGGTCGCCCTCGATGGTGTCGCCGAAGGCCACGTCGGGATTGCGGCCCACCCGGTCGTAGATGTCCGCGCGGAACGTCGTGATCTCCACCGTCGTGCCGCGCCGGAACGCGCCGAGCGTGCCGAACTGGATCCCGGTGTCCCAGATCGTCTCCGCCCAGCCGGTCAGCAGCTCGCGGACCTGCTCCGGGCGGGCCTCGGTGGTGAAGTCCAGATCGGTGCCCAACCGGCCCAGCAGCGCGTCCCGCACGCTGCCGCCGACCAGGTACAGCCGGTGGCCCGCCGCGGCGAAGCGCTGCGCGAGCTCCTCGGCGACCGGTGCGACCTTCACCAACTCCACGACGGCGTTGCGCTGCGCTTGGCGCTCCCGAGCCTGCAGCTCGGCGGGCGTGGCGGAGTCGTGGTGCGGCGAGGAAGGGGACACGATGTACCAGGGTATCGGCTGCTCAGGAGGCCCCCACCGGCTACCTGCGGCATGCGCGCATGCGCACTGGGCCACTCCGGCGCCGGGCAAGCGGCGCAGCCGGTTGATCCGGCCGCGCGAGCGGGATCGCGGGAGGTCGTCGCGGGCGGCCCGCCCCGGCGGTTCGCCGAACGACCAGCTCCACTCGGAGGCGCTGATCGCACTACCATCGGCGGCATGCCCCCGTCGCCCGGCCGCTCCGGCGGTACCCAGCCGGGGCGTCGGAACCGGCGCCGGCGGCGCAGGCTGCGGACCGTCGACGAGACCTCGGCCGGTGGGCTGGTGGTGAACGGCGCCGAAGGCCTCGCTGCGATCATCGGGAGGCTGGACCGCAAGGGACGACTGCTCTGGTCGCTGCCGAAGGGCCACATCGAGGCGGGCGAGACCGCGGAGCAGACCGCGGTGCGCGAGGTCGCCGAGGAGACCGGCATCATCGGCCGGGTGGTGGCCCCGATCGGCACGATCGACTACTGGTTCGTCGCGGGCAACCGGCGCATACACAAGACCGTGCACCACTTCCTGCTGGATGCGGTGGGCGGAGAGCTTTCCGACGAGGACGTGGAGGTCACCGAGGTGGCGTGGGTGCCGCTTGGTGAACTGGACGAGGTACTGGCCTACGCCGACGAGCGTCGGCTGGTGCGCCGCGCGCTGAGCATGCGCGACGGCGAAGCGAACGACGCGGGTGAGCGGCTCGGGGCCCGGCCGGCACGAGGTAGCGGAACGGAGCCGGGGTGAGGTTTCTGCTTGCCGCGCTGGTCGCGGTGTTGCTGTGCGCGATAGTTCCGCTGGTCCCGGCGCCACCGGCGGCCGCGCAGGGCGAGTCCCCGACCCTGCTCGACGTGACCAAGATCACGCCTTCCGTGGTCGGCGCCGGTTCGCCCGGCGAGGTCGTCATCACCGGTCGGCTGACCAACACCAGCGATCACCAGATCAACAACGTCGAGGCCCGCGTCCAGCGCGGCAACGCGACCACCACCGAACCCGCGGTCCAGCGCGCGTTGCGCAACGACCCGGCCACCGTCACCGAGCCGTCGTTCACCCCGATCGCCGACCGGCTCGCGCCCGGCCAGCAGATCCCGGTCGAGCTCCGCATCCCGCTGACCGGCCCCAACTCCCTGCAGCTCAGCCAGCCCGGCGTGTACCCGCTGCTGGTCAACGTCAACGGCGCGCCCGGGGGCGGCGGCCGCGCGCGCATCGCCCAGGCCCAGTTCCTGCTGCCGGTGCTCGCCCCCCCGGGCGGCGAGCCGGTGCGGCCGGCGCGGCCGACCGAGACCAGCATGATGGTGCCGATCGTGGACTTCCCACGGTTGGAGCGGGAGGCCATCGGCGGCATGCGCGCGGTGCTGGTGGACGACCAGCTCTCCACCTCGCTCGCGCCCGGCGGCCGGCTCTACGACCTGGTTCAGGCGGTGACCGACCGCGCGGGTCCCGGCTCGCCGGTGGGCAACGCCCTGTGCTTCGCCGTCGACCCGGACCTGCTGATCACCGCCCGCGCCATGCAGCACGGCTACCTGGTGCGCCAGCCCGACGGCTCGCTGGTCGAGGGCATCGGCTCCGGCGCCGCCGACCTGTGGCTGAGCAAGCTGCGCGAGGCCACCAACGGGCGCTGCGTGACGGCGCTGCCCTACGCCGACGCCGACATCGTGGCGCTGGGCCGCGCCGGGCTGCCCGACCTGGTCAAGGGCGCGCTGGACGGCACCAGCCTGGTGCGCGACATCCTGCGCGTCGAACCGCGCGACCTGCTCTGGCCGATGGAGGGCGCGCTGGCCGATCCGGCTATCGGCAAGCTGCCCCGCACCGAGCTGATGGAGCCGCGGGCGCTGAACCTCCCCGCCGGATCGCTGTCGCCGGTCCGGGTGCGCGGCCAGGACATGGCCGCCGTCCCCATCGACCCGCTGCTGACCAGCGCGCTCGACCCGCTGCACGACACGGAGCTGAAGGTCACCGCGCTGTCGCCGCCGGAGAACGGGTCGCTGTCCGCCCAGAACGCGCTCGGCGCGCTGGCGTTCCGCGCGACGCAGGGCCAGGTGCCGGGCGCCACCTCGGTGCTGGCACCGCCGCGCCGCTGGAACCTCCGCGGCGACGACCTGCGCGCCCTGCTCGAGGGCATGCAGCAGCTGAACGAAGCCGGGCTGATCCGGCTGGCCCCGGTGCCCGAGCCGACCCCGGCCACGCTCCCGGAGGCCGACCTCGACTACCCGGTGGACACCGGCTCGGCGGAAATCCCGCAGCCGGTGCTCGAACAGCTCGCCGCGCAGAACTTCAAGGTCGGCGACCTGTTCGTGTCCTCGCAGGAGGAGCGGTCCAGCCCCGTCCAGGTCGGCGAGGTCACGACGCCGCTGCGCAACGGCCTGCTGCGCGGCGCCGCCAGCGCCTGGCGCGGCAACCCCGACGCCGCGCGCCAGTGGGTGGACCGGGCGTCCGCCGCGATCGGCGACGTGCTCGGGCAGGTCCGCATCGAGGAGTTCGGCGGCCAGATGGCGCGGATGGACACGGCCACCGCCCCGATCCCGGTGACCGTGGTCAACGACCTGCCGATCACGGTCGGCGTGGTGTTCCGCATCCCGCAGGTGCCCGGCGTCCAGGTCCAGCACGATTTCGGCGGCCCGGTCACCGTCCCGGCCAACGGGCGGCGGTCGATCTGGCTGCCGACCAACACGCAGCGGGCCGGCAAGTTCGCCATCGACGTGACCATCACCACCGAGGCCGGCACCCAGTTCGGCACCACCAAGCGGCTGCAGATCGAATCCAGCAACTACGGCGCCCTGATCCCGGTCCTCACCGGGATCGCGGCCGCGTTGCTGGTGCTGATGTCGGCGATGCGGATCATCAAGCGGGCCCTGGCCAGGCGCCGCAGGGCCGAGGCGGCGGCCGCCTCGTCCGACGCGGCGGAGCCGGTGGAGCCCGACGACTCCACCGACCCGGCGGAGTCGAACGGCGCACCGCAGGAAAGCACGCCCGAAACAGCCCAGATCGCCACCACCGACGGTGATCGGAACCGGAACTGAGATCCTGAGCGGGGTCGCGCCGTCACTCGTAGGTGTGGACCGCGATCGAACGACAGGACCGGTGCGTGCACTCGGTATGCCGAGGGGCGAAGGATTTGAGGCAGTGAACCGAGACAGGGATGCCGGGCGGTTCGGTGGTAACCCCGGGCCGCCCAGGCCCGCGCCGCGCCCCGCACCACGCCCCGACGAGCGCCAGACCGCACCGATCCGCCGCCCCGGCGCGGTGCCCCAGGCGCCGGGAATGCCGCGCGGCTGGCACGTCGCCGAGACCCAGCCGATCCCGACGGTGCCGCCGGAGCCCGGCATCGGCCAGGCCGCGGAGCAGGCCACCGAGCAGACGCAGGTGATCCGCCCGGTCTCGCCGGGCAAGCCGTCACTGCTCAAGGCCACCGGATCGATGGCCATCGCCACCCTGACCAGCCGGATCACCGGCTTCCTGTGGAAGCTGATGCTGGCCGTGGCGATCGGCATCGGGGTCGAGGCCGACTCGTTCAACGTGGCCAACACGATGCCGAACATGCTCTTCGAGCTGCTCATCGGCGGCGTGCTGACCAGCATCGTGGTGCCGGTGCTGGTGCGGGCCAAGAAGTCCGACGCCGACGGCGGTGAGCGGTTCGTCCAGACGTTGATGACGCTGGCCACGGTGGTCCTGGCGCTCGGCACGCTGGTGGCGATGGTCTGCACGCCGATCCTGACCTGGGCGCTGGTCACCGAGTCCGACGCCTCCAACCGGGACCTGGTCAGCGCCTTCGCGTACCTGCTGCTGCCGCAGATCTTCTTCTACGGCATCAGCGCGCTCGTCGGCGCGATCCTGCAGGCGAAGCAGATCTTCAGCCCGCCGGCCTGGGCGCCGGTGGTGAACAACCTGGTCGTGATCGCCACCATCGGCGTCTACGTGCTGCTGCCGGGCAAAATCACGGTCGACCCGGTGTCGATGACCGACGCGCACCTGCTCGTGCTGGGCATCGGTGTCACCTTCGGCGTGGTCTGCCAGGCCGCGGTGCAGGTGCCCGCGCTGCGCAAGACCGGGTTCCGGTTCCGCTGGCGGTGGGGCTGGGACTCGCGGTTGTCGGAGTTCGGCGGACTCGCGCTGTGGATGCTCGGCTACGTGGCGATCAGCCAGGTGGGGCTTTGGGCGATCACCCGGGTGGCCACCGGTGCCGCCGGGGGCGCCCTGTCGACCTACAACTACGCGTGGATGCTGCTGCAGCTGCCCTACGGCGTGATCGGCTTCTCGATCATGACCGCGATCCTGCCGCGGATGAGCGCCGCCGCCGCGGATGGAGATCACGCCAAGGTGATCGACGACCTGTCCCTGGGCAACCGACTGTCCACTGTGACCTTGTTGCCGATCAGTGCGATCATGACCGCGCTCGGCGTACCGCTGGCGGTAGCCCTTTTCGCGACGGTCAAGCCCGACCTGCTCGAACAGGCCAACACCCTCGGACTCGGCCTGGCCGTCTCCGCGTTCGGCGTGCTGCCCTACGCGCTGACCATGATGCAGATGCGCACGTTCAACGCGTTCAACGACGCGCGCACCCCGACCCTGATCATGGTCGTGATGACCGTCGCGAAGGTGCTGATGGCATTCGCGTTGCCCGCGGTGCTCGCACCCGAGGACGTGGTGTTCGGGCTGTGCTTCGTCAACTCGGTCACGTTCGTGGTCGGTTGGTTGGTGGGCGAAGCCTGGCTGCGGCACCGGCTCGGCGCGCTGGGCAGCCGACGTTTCCTTGTCACACTGGCAAAAACGTTAACGGCTTCGGTGCTGGGTGGACTCCTCGCCTGGGGGAGCACGCTCGGCGTGGACGCGCTGATCCCCGGACCCGCCGGCGCGGGCACTGGATGGTTGCAGCTGCTCGTCGGCACTTTGGTCGGCTTCGCGTTGATCTTCGGGCTGATGTCCTTGCTGCGAGTGACGGAACTCCAGCCTGCGATCGGGCGGCTCACCGGTTTGCTGCGTCGTCGCTGACTTCCGCGTCACGTACCCTCGTTGGCGAAGTCTCCTTCCGTGGGGAATAGGGGTGGCACGCAACCCCTTGCGGACCAGAAGGAGCGGGAGAGGGAAGGTGACCAGCAAACCCACCGAGCAGATCGCGGCGGAACGCGACGAGTCCGGCGACGAGGGTTCGACCGAGCAGGCGCTGACCCCTGGCCGCGTACTGGATCATGGCCGGTATCGGCTCCTTTCCCAGGTCGGTGTCGACGACCGCTGCAACGTGCAGCTGTGGCGGGCCAAAGACGGCGTGCTCGGACGCGATGTCGCGTTGACGATCTTGGTCGGCGACCGCTCGGACTCCGAGGCGGCGTCGAACGCGCGCCGGACCCTGGAACGCGCCATGCACGCCAGCACCTTCAACCACATGGGCGTCGCGCGGGTGCTCGACGTCGTCACGCAGTCCTCCAGCGACCCGACCGGCGTGCTCGGCATCGTGATCGCCGAGTGGACGCACGGCACGGATCTGCTCGACCTGGTCGCCGAGGGCCCGCTGCCGCCCGGCACCGCGGCCCGGCTGCTGCAGCCGCTGGCCGCCGCGGTCGAGGCGGCGCACCACGCCGGGCTGGTGCTCGGCGCCGACCACCCGCAGCGGATCCGGGTCACGTCGGACGGCGAGATCCGGATGGCCTTCCCCGGCCCGATGGCGCAGGCCACCTCCAGCGACGACGTGCGCGGCCTCGGCTCCGCGCTGTACCTGCTGCTCACCGGCCGCTGGGCACTCGGCCCCGCGCCTGAGGGCCTGCCCGCGGCCCCGACCGGCCCCGACGGCAACCTGGTCGCGCCGCGCACGCTGCGCCCGACCGTGCCGCTGGAGCTGTCCACGGTCGCGGTGCGCGCGCTCGGCAACCCGGACTCCACCGGCACCACCGGCGGCGTCCGCACCGGCGCCGCCGTGCTCCGAGTTCTGGAGCAGCACGCGACCTTCGAAACCACCAGCACGGTGGGGCAGAGCGGGCAGACCGCCGAGAGCAACGAGGTCTGGCGGCGCGAGGATCCCAAGCCGGACCAGGAAAAGCGCAAGAAGCTGATGATCAGCGTCGGCGTGCTCGCGGTGGCCACGCTGCTGGTGGTCGGCTGGATCGCGGCGTCCCTGATCGGCATGTTCACCGAGGCCAACCGTCCCAGCGGCGACGGCCAGATCATCGGCGAAACCGGCAACCACCCCGGCGGCCAGCAACCCGGCCAGCCCCCGGCGAATCTGATCAAGATCCCGGTCAACAACGCGACGCAGTTCAGCGGCAACGGTTCGCCGGACAACCCGGGCAGGCTCCGCAACATCATCGACGGCAACCCGGCCACCGATTGGGGAACCTCCCGCTACAACCAGCAGCTCGGCCCCGGCGGGATCAGCCCTGGAACGGGTGCCGTGCTGACCTTCGACCACGCCGCGGTGCCGCAGGAGATCCTGATCAATTCGGCGAGCGCCGGCACCGTCATCGAAATCCGGACGGTCGAGGGAACGCCGAGCGCGGACGGCGGCACGCTGCTGGGATCGGCGACGCTGGGCAACGGCGACACCCCGATCAAGCTGAACGCGAGCGCTCCGGTGCAGCAGATCCTGGTCGTGATCAAGCAGCTGATCTCCAAGGACGGCGGGTACGGCGCCCAGATCAACGAGATCACGGTCAACGGCACCGCAGGCTGAACGCACTTCGTCCCCGCACGCGGCCGTGCGGGGACGAAGCAGTGTCCGAGCTGCCGAGTTCGCCGCGTGCAGCCTTGAACGGCGCCTGCAAGAGCCCGGGCCGAACCCGTGGAGCAACGACGCCTGAGCACGGGAGATGCATCACTCGTCAGTGGGGCGGGTGTGCCGGTTCACACGAACAGTAAAGTGCTGTTCCGTGTCTGTCCCCGTCAGCTCGGACGCCGAACTCATAGCGGCGCATACCAACGGAGATCCACATGCGTTCTCCGAGCTCTTCCGCCGACATCGGGATCGGCTGTGGGCGGTTGCGCTGCGGACCATGCGCGATCACGAAGACGCCGCGGATGCGCTTCAGGACGCGATGATCTCGGCCTTCCGCAATGCCTCGTCGTTCCGCGCCGAATCCCAGGTGACCACCTGGCTGCACCGGATCGTGGTGAACGCCTGCCTCGACCGGATACGCCGCCGCCAGGCCCGGCCCACCGTCCCCTTTCCGGAAACCGGCCCCACCGAACCGGCGGTGCCGCGCGACGCGATCGCCGAACAGGACACCAGGATGGCCGTCCAGGAGGCGCTCGCCGAACTCCCCGAAGATCAACGCTCTGCGATCGTCCTGGTGGACGTGGAGGGATACTCCGTGGCGGAGACCGCGGTGATGTTGGGCGTTGCGGAGGGCACCGTCAAGAGCCGGTGCGCACGTGGTCGGGCCAAACTCGCCAAACTTCTGGGGCACCTGCGGAACCCAAGTGCAGATGCGAACGTCCCAGATGACGCGATGGCCATCCGTCGACGGGAGGGACGATGAGTGGTGAACAACGGCGCACGGGGGCGCCGCAGGGACCACCGTGGTCCCTGGACCTGCTGGCCGATCTGCACGCCGGGGTGCTGGACCAGCAGACCGCCGATCAACTGCGCGTCCAGGTCCAGGATGACCCGGAGGCACGGGAGATCCTGGCGGCGTTGGACGCCACCAGTTCCGATCTGGCGGCACTGCCGCCACTGACGATTCCGGACGACGTCGCGGCACGCATCGACGCCGCGTTGGACGACGAGGTCCGGGCCTGGGCCCAGGAGCAGAGCAGTGCTGCGGCACTCGCCGAGCCCGCGGCTCCGCAGCCCGCACCAGCCGCCGAACAGGGCGGTCAGGTGATCGACTTCGCGGCGGCCAAGCAGCGCCGCCGGCGGAAGTTCACGCTGGGCGCCGGACTGGTCGGCGTGGCCGCGGCGGCCGCCGCAGTGGTGTTCTCGGTCCTGCCGAACAGCACGAGCTCCGACAGCAACCAGGCGCAGCCCGGCGCGACGACCGGCAGACCCGCGCCGCTGGCGCTGCAGGGTGATCAGGTCACGCTGAACGGCGAGCAGTTCGGCGAGATCATGAACTCGGAGCAGTACAGCAGCGCGCTGGCCGATCCGCAGCGGCTCATCGGCTGCCTGCAGGCCAACGGCGTCACGGGCGGCAAGCCGCTCGGGGCGCGGGAGATCACGCTCAACGGGAACCCGGCCCAGCTGCTGATCCTGCCCGGGGGCGGCCTCGGCAAGTTCCGCCTCTTAGCGGTCGGACCGGACTGCGGCCCGGGCAACCCGGCCAAGATCTCGGACTCCACCTTCGGCGGCTGAGAACTGTTTCGGGCTCGTTTTGCGTGGCGGTGCGGGTAGCGGAACCTCAGACGCCGCCTGGCTGTGGGATCCCCGACTTACGTATGACCAAATACGCGGCATCGGGGCTGTCCTCGCCAGGCGACGTCTGAGAACCCGCGGCGGTGCAAGTTGCGTAGGTGGGCTAAACGCCTTCGGCGTTTCAAAGACGAAGGTCGAAGCCACGTGCTGGCGGCCGGGTGCTCGACCCGCGCCCGGCCGCAGAGCCGCGCCGGCTCCCGGTCCATGGGACGGGAGCCGGCTTCGCTGTGCCCTGCCGCACCGCGTCTCCGTGATCGGGAACAGACCCTAATAGGATCGCGTTGAGCCGGATACGGTCGCGCGCCGAGCGCGGCGGAGACGCTACGACGGAAGGGGCGCGGTGACTGACGACGTCCGCAACGTGATCATCGTGGGCTCTGGCCCTGCCGGGTACACCGCTGCGGTGTACGCCGCACGGGCGGAACTCGAACCACTCGTCTTCGAGGGCACCCAGTTCGGTGGCGCGTTGATGACCACCACCGAAGTGGAGAACTTCCCGGGCTTCCGGGAAGGGATCATGGGCCCCGACCTGATGCAGGAGATGCGGTCCCAGGCTGAGCGCTTCGGCGCCGAGCTGCGGGCCGAGGACGTCGAGCACCTCGATCTCGCGGGCGAGGTTAAGACCGTGCTCGCGAACGGCGTGGAGTACCGCGCCAAGGCCGTCATCCTGGCGATGGGCGCCGCCGCCCGCTACCTCGGCGTGCCCGGCGAGGAGCGGCTGCTCGGCCGCGGCGTCTCCGCCTGCGCCACCTGCGACGGGTTCTTCTTCCGCGACCAGGACATCGCCGTCATCGGCGGCGGTGACTCGGCGATGGAGGAGGCCACCTTCCTGACCCGCTTCGCCCGGTCGGTGACGATCATCCACCGCCGCGAGGAGTTCCGCGCCTCCAAGATCATGCTGGAGCGGGCCCGGGCCAACGAGAAGATCAAGTGGCTGACCAACAAGGCGGTCACCGAGGTCGTCGGCGACACCACCGTCAACGGTCTGAAGCTGCGCGACACGGTCACAGGCGAGACCTCCGAGCTGGACGTGAGCGGCATGTTCGTCGCCATCGGCCACGACCCGCGCAGTGAGCTGGTGCGCGACCAGGTCAACGTGGACGACGAGGGCTACTTGCAGGTCCAGCAGCCCACCACGCACACCGGCCTCCCGGGCGTGTTCGCCGCGGGCGACCTGGTGGACCACACCTACCGGCAGGCGATCACCGCCGCCGGTTCCGGCTGCTCCGCGGCCATGGACGCCGAGCGCTGGCTCGCCGAGCACGACGTGCCCCAGGCCGAGCTGGCCGCAGAGCTCGTCGGTGGCGGCTACGGGCCCTCGTCGAACTGACTCCAGGCAGCACCAAACCGATAGGGAGAAGGAACATGGCCGACACCAACACGGTGGTCGTGGACGAGAAGACGTTCAAGGAATTGGTCCTGGACAGCGACAAGCCGGTCCTGGTCGACTTCTGGGCCACTTGGTGCGGCCCGTGCAAGATGGTCGCCCCGGTGCTCGAGCAGATCGCCGGCGAGCACAAGGACAAGATCACCATCGCCAAGCTGGACATCGACGCCAACCCCAGCCTGCAGCGCGACTACCAGGTGATGTCGATCCCGACCCTGCTGCTGTTCGACAAGGGCCAGCCGGTCAAGCAGATCGTCGGTGCCAAGCCGAAGGCCGCGCTGGAGTCCGACCTGTCCGAATACCTGTGAAATCGGACTCCATCTGAGGCAACCGAATAACGCGGTCCCGCCGTCTCTCCGATAGGACAGTGACGGCGGGATCGTGTTTTCGCGCACTCAACGAGATCACCCACCCACGGACCGTTGTCGCACGTCCGCCCCGGTGGCCGTGGGCCGCAGCGCCGGGTCCCGGTACACAAGGCACAATGACCCGACGGGTCCGCCTTCCGGACCCGGCACGCAGAACAGGACCCCGGGTATCCCCGGCCATCCTTCGCGTCGGTGCCAAAACCGGCGCCTGAATCGAGCGAGGAGTGCATGCAGCTGCTCCACCGCGGTGACGTCGGTCCGGCCGTTGCCGAGATCAAGAACACTCTTGCGGCGTTGGGTCTGCTTCCGTCCAACGGTCGGACGGGACCGGTGATCTACGACGAAGCGGTGGAACAGGCGGTCCGGGTCTTCCAGCAACAACGCGGGCTGATCACCGACGGCGTCGTCGGCCCGGCGACCTACCGGGCGCTGACGGACGCGCGCTGGCGGCTCGGCGACCGCTCGCTGGCCTTCCTGGTGTCCAAGCCGATCAGCGGCGATGACGTCTTCGCGCTGCAGGAGCGGCTGCTGGAGCTCGGCTTCGACGCGGGTCGCCCGGACGGCATCTTCGGCCGGGAGACCGAGCAGGCGCTGCGCAGCTTCCAGCGGGACTACGGGCTGAACCCGGACGGCATCTGCGGGCCGGGCACGCTGCGGGCGCTCAAGCAGCTCGCGCCGAAGGTCCGCGGCGGGCGGCCGGTGTTCCTGCGCGAGCAGGAGAAGGTCCGGCGCGCCGGGCCGCGGCTGCGTGGAAAGCGCATCGTGATCGATCCGGGGCACGGCGGCGCGGACCGCGGGGTATGCCTGGGCAACGTGCACGAGGCCGACCTGACCTGGGACCTGGCCCGCCGGCTGGAAGGCCGGATGGTCGCCACCGGGATGGAAGCGCTGATCACCCGCGGCCCCAACGCCAGCCCGCCGGACGGCGACCGGGCCGGCTTCGCCAACGAGGCCGGCGCCGACATGTTCCTGTCGCTGCACATCGACGCCAACCGCTCGCCGCTGGCGGAGGGCGTGGCCAGCTTCCACTTCGGCACCGGCAACGGCACCACGTCTACGGTGGGCGAGGCCCTGGCGGGCTTCCTGCAGCGCGAGATCGTGGCCCGCACGGGGCTGCGGGACTGCCACACCCACCCGAAGACCTGGGACGTGCTGCGGCTGACCCGGATGCCCGCGGTGCGGATGGAGATCGGCTACCTGACCAACGCCCGGGACCGCAACCGGCTGCTGGACCCGGCGTTCCGGGATGTCGTGGCGGAGGGCCTGCTGGTCGCGGTGAAGCGGCTGTACCTGCTGGGCAAGGACGACCAGCCGACGGGCACCTTCACCTTCGACGACCTGCTGCGCCACGAGCTCGCTCGCGCCGAAGGCGCCTGACCGGCGACTTCAAGCTGTCCACGTCGTGAGGTCGTGAGCGGCCGTCGCCGCTCACGACACCGCGCGCCCGAATCGCCGAGCGGACTTGTCGACTTGCCGACTCAGGCGCCGCCGACCACCGGTTCGGCAGTCTTGATCGTCACCGAGCTCAGCAGCCGCTCCAGCGCCGCCTCCACGTCTTCCTTCCAGGAGATCGCGGTGCGCAGCTCCAGCCGCATCCGCGGCCACTTGGGGTGCTGGCGGACCGTCTTGAAGCCCACCTGCTGCAGGAACCCGGCCGGGATCACGCAGCCCGTGGTGGAGCCGGTCAGGTCACCGAAGGCCTCCACGGCCTTCACACCGCGCCGAGTCAGGTCCTTCGCCACGTTCTGCACCAGCACCCGTCCCAGGCCGCCATGCTCGTACTCAGGCAGCACGCGGAGGGCCGTGAGCAGCACGGCATCGGGGCTCACCGGGGCGGTGGGGAAGGCTCCGGCACGCGGCACGGCCGCGGGCGGGGCGTACATGGCGTAGCCCGCCGGAACCCCGTCCGCGTAGATGATGCGGCCGCAAGAGCCCCACTCCAGCAGCACGCTGGAGACCCAAGCTTCCTTCTCCAGTTCGGTCTCGCCGAACTCCTCGGCCTGCTCCCGGATGTGCGGCGCCAACTCCCAGAAAACGCATCGGCGACACCGCTGGGGCAGGTGGTCGAGGTTGTCCAGCGTGACGCCGACGACGCGTCGCGACACCTGACCTCCTGGAAACCCGCACGAACCCGCGCACTTCCGGCGGGAATGTCGCCAGGATAAGCCGCCGCGGGCCGGGACCGGAAGCGCCAGCGCTCACCGTCAGCGACCCGATGGGGTGAGATGGGTTACCGTCCGGTCGGTTTGGTGGCGTGAACCGGCACCGCCGCGACACCTACGCGAGATGCACTAAAGCGACGGCAGCCGCTTAGCCCGCCTACGCACGGGTTCTCAGACTGTGCCCGCCCCAAGGGGACTCTCGGGAGGACAGTCCCGACGCGACGTATTGGACATACGTGTGTCGCCAGGCGGCGGCCGTAACTCCCGCAGGGGGCCGCCGCCACCCGCACCGCCACGCAAAACGAGCCTGGAAATCCGCTCTTCTGCGAGGTGCTGGTTACATGGCAGGGGGTTCGTGGCGATAGGACCTATAGAATCGCCCGATCGTCCCCACGGGATGACCAGAGCGCACAACCGAAATCGGAGCGCGATATGTCGGATCACGGAAGCCAGCCGGCCAAGCCGGAACAGCCCAGCTCGCCCGAGAAGCCCGCACGCAACCTGGACGCGTACCGGGCGCACTACGCCGAGCGGACCGCTGGGATGACCGCCTCCGAGATCCGAGCTCTCTTCGCCGTCGCCAGCCGCCCCGAGGTGGTCTCCCTGGCCGGCGGTATGCCGAACCTCGCCGCGCTGCCGCTGGACTCGCTGGCCGCCGAGGTCGCCCGGCTGATCTCCGTCGACGGCCAGGTCGCGCTGCAGTACGGCTCCGCGCACGGCGTTCCGGAGCTGCGCGAGCAGATCTGCGAGGTCATGGCGCTGGAGGGGATCTCCGCCCACCCGGACGACGTGATGGTCACCGCGGGCTCCCAGATGGCCCTGGACATGGTCACCCGGATCTTCTGCGACCCGGGCGACGTCATCCTCGCCGAGGGCCCGTCCTACGTCGGCGCGCTCGGTTCCTTCGCCGCCTACCAGGCCGACGTCGTGCACGTCGCGATGGACGACGACGGCCTGCAGCCCGACGCGCTGCGCCAGGCCATCGCCAACGTGAACGCGCAGGGCAAGCGGATCAAGTTCCTCTACACCATCCCGAACTTCCACAACCCGGGCGGCATCACGCTGGCCCTGCCGCGGCGCGCCGAGATCCTGGAGATCTGCGCCCAGCACGGCATCCTCGTGGTGGAGGACAACCCGTACGGCCTGCTCGGCTTCGACGGCCAGCCGCACCCGGCGCTGCGCAGCATGGACGCGGACAACGTCGTCTACCTCGGTTCGTTCTCCAAGACCTTCGCCTCGGGTCTGCGCGTCGGCTGGGTGCTGGCGCCGCACGCGATCCGGGAGAAGCTGGTGCTGACCGCGGAGTCGGCCACGCTGTGCCCGCCCACGCTGAACCAGATGATCGTGTCCCGCTACCTGAGCACGCACGACTGGCAGGGGCAGATCAAGATCTTCCAGGAGCAGTACCGGGAGCGGCGCGACGCGATGCTCAGCGCGCTGGAGCAGTACATGCCCCCGGGTTGCACGTGGACGCGCCCGGACGGCGGGTTCTTCGTCTGGCTCACCGTGCCGGAAGGCGTGGACACCAAGGCGATGCTGCCGCGCGCGGTGACCCAGCGCGTCGCGTACGTGTCGGGCACCGGCTTCTACCGCGACGGGTTCGGCAGCCGGCAGATGCGGCTGTCGTTCTGCTACCCGACGCCGGAGCGGATCCGCGAGGGCGTGCGGCGGCTGGCCAACACGCTGACCGAGGAGATGGAGCTGGTCCGCACCTTCGGCACGGTGCCGCAGCGCAGCGTCCAAGGCCCGCAGGCTCCGTCGCCCGACACGGCGTAGAGTTTTCGCCGAATCCTGGTAGGAAAAGGGTTCGCTGGCTGGTTTGCGTAGGTGGTCCCGTAGCGGAACCTCAGACGCCGTCTCGGCTGCGGGATCCCCGACTTGTGCATGACCAGCAACGAGAAACAGTCCACTGTGCACCAGGAATCTCCTGAGCACAGTGGACTACTACTTTCCAGGGGTGTGTGCTGAGTGTCTGATCGCTGGGTTGCCGTGCTCGCCGGAGGGCTGTCGCACGAGCGCGAGGTGTCGTTGCGCTCCGGCCGTCGATTGTCCGCCGCGCTGCGCTCGGTCGGCGTGACCGTGGCGGAGTGGGATGCCGACGCCCGGCTGCTGTCCCGCATCGAGCAGGAGCGCCCCGACGCGGTCGTGGTCGCCCTGCACGGCGGGGAAGGGGAGAACGGCGCGGTGCAGGCCGTCCTGGACATGATCGGCGTCCCGTACGTCGGCACCGGCCCGCACGCGTGCCGCAGGGCGTGGGACAAGCCCACCGCCAAGGCCGAGCTGGCGCGCGCCGGACTGGCCACCCCGGACTGGGTGGCGCTGCCGCACGCCACCTTCCGCGAGCTCGGCGCGCAGGCGGTGCTGGACGCGCTCGTGGCGAAGCTCGGGCTGCCGTTGATGCTCAAGCCGGATCAGGGCGGGTCGGCGTTGGGCGCGCACGTAGTGCGCGACGCGGCCGAGCTCCCGTCGGCGATGGTGGGCGCGCTGTCCTACGGGGACGCGGTGCTCGTCGAGCAGTTCGTGGAGGGCACCGAGGTGGCGATCACCGTCATCGACGGGCCGGACGGACCGGAGGCGCTGCCCGCGGTGCAGATCGAACCGGCGGACGGCGTTTACGACTACACCGCCCGATACACCGCCGGGCTCACGAGCTACCGCGCTCCCGCCGAGGTTTCACCGGAGGCCGCCGCCGCTGCGGGCGAGTTGGCGATCGCCGCGCACCGGCTGCTCGGGCTGCGCGACGTCTCCCGGACGGACGCGATCATCGACCGCAACGGGACTCCGCACTTCCTGGAAGTCAACGTGTCGCCCGGGCTGACCGAGACCTCGCTGCTGCCGATGGCGGTCGAGGCCGCCGGCCGGTCGCTGGGGGAGGTCTTCGCGACTCTCGTCGAGCGGGCGATCGCGCGATCGCGGTGATTCGCCGTTTCACGTGAAACAAGAGGGCCGGTCTCATCGGAGACCGGCCCTCTTGTTTTTGGCCACCATAGGTGATTTTCAATCACTCAAAGTCATCGTCACCGTGACGAAAGACCCCGGTGTCATTGCTCGTCGATTCCACGGGCCTGATCACCCAAGATCAACTCTGCGACCCGTTCAAGATCGTCCACCGACCCGAACTCGACGACGATCCGCCCCTTCCGCCGGCCGCGCTCCACCTTGACCCTTGTGTCGAAGTGGTTCGACAGCCGGTCGGCCAACCTCTCGAAGCCGGGGGCCTGGATCGGCTTCTTCGCCGCCGCCTTCTCCTTCGCGGGCCCCTCCGACTTCCGGAGCGTCACCGCTTCCTCCGTCGCCCGGACCGACATGCCCTCCGCGACGATCCGCTTCGCGAGGTCCTCCTGGGCGCCGGCGTCCTCCAGGCTGAGCAGCGCGCGGGCGTGCCCGGCCGAGAGCACCCCGGCCGCCACCCGACGCTGCACCGCCATCGGCAGCCGCAGCAGCCGGATGGTGTTGGAGATGACCGGGCGACTGCGGCCGATCCGGTCGGCCAGCTCGTCATGCGTCACGCCGAACTCCTCCAGCAGCTGCTGGTAGGCGGACGCCTCTTCGAGCGGGTTGAGCTGAACCCGGTGGATGTTCTCCAGCAGCGCGTCCCGGAGCAGCTCGTCGTCCTGCGTCTTGCGGACGATCGCCGGGATGAACTCCAGCCCGGCCAGCTGCGAGGCGCGCCACCGGCGTTCGCCCATGATCAGCTCGAACTGATCTGCCTCGAGCTCGCGCACCACGATGGGCTGCATCAGACCGAACTCGCGGATGGAGTGCTGCAGCTCCTGCAGCGCCTCCTCGTCGAAGACCTGGCGCGGCTGCTTGGGGTTCGGCGTGATCGAGGAGATGGCGATCTCGCGGTAGACCGCGCCGGCCACGGTGCCGCCGGTTTCACGTGAAACCGGCTCCTCCTCCACCGGCTCGACGCTCGGGGCACCGCGGAGCACCGGGCTGCGCAGCGCGGCACCGTCGGCGCCCGCCGGGGGAGCGCCGGCCGGGGGACCGCTGGGGATCAGCGCGGCGATGCCGCGGCCGAGACCACCTCGACGCTCGGTCATGCTGTCTTCCTCTCGGCACCCCGCTCGGCGATCTCCCGAGCAGCGTCCAGGTAGCTCATCGACCCGCGCGAGCCCGGGTCGTACGTCAGCACCGTCTGACCGAAGCCAGGCGCCTCGGAGATCTTCACGCTGCGCGGAATGACGGTTCGAAGCGCCAGCTCGCCGAAGTGCCCGCGCACCTCGGCGGTCACCTGATCCGCCAGCTTGGTGCGTCCGTCGTACATCGTCAGCAGGATCGTCGAAACCCAGAGCGCCGGGTTCAAGTGCGCCTGCACCAGCTCGATGTTGCGGAGCAGCTGCCCCAGGCCCTCCAGCGCGTAGTACTCGCACTGGATCGGGATCAGTACCTCGTGCGCGGCGACCATCGCGTTCACCGTGAGCAGGCCCAGCGACGGCGGGCAGTCGATGAAGATGTAGTCGGGCGCGAACTGCTCCACCGCCTCGGAGTTCAGCGCCTCCTTCAGCCGGCCCTCGCGCGCCACCATCGTGACGAGCTCGATCTCCGAGCCCGCCAGGTCGATCGTCGCCGGCACGCACCACAGGTTCTTCGACTGGGTGCTCTGCGCAGCCGCATCGGCAATGCTGATCTCGCCGAGCAGCACCTCGTACACCGACGGCACGCCGGAGCGGTGCTCGACGCCCAGCGCGGTGCTCGCGTTGCCCTGCGGGTCGAGGTCGATGACGAGCACCTTGAGCCCGTGCAACGCGAGCCCGGCGGCGAGGTTCACCGTGCTCGTCGTCTTGCCGACGCCGCCCTTCTGGTTCGCCACGGTGATGATCCGCCGGCGCGTGGGGCGGGGGAGTTCCAGGGTCTCCGGGTGCAGCACCCGGGTCGCCCGCTGGGCCTCCTCCATGATCGGGGTCCAGCCGATGTCGTCCCTGCCGAAGCTACTCATCGACGAGTCGCCGCCAGTCGGCCCGGAGGGGAACCGCAGCCCGCCCATTGCACGCCCCTTCGTTTCACGTGAAACACGACCCGCTCCGTTTGACTCCGGATTCACCGTCCACGATCCTTTCTCGTTCGACGTGCACCGTCACGACGCCGACCGGACGCATTTCGGGCCGCCGAGACCCGCTCCACCACGACGACGGTCGTCGGCACTTCGAGCACGCCGACGCCGCACGAAACCACCTCGCCGGGGCCACCACCGACCGCGGCGATCGCCGCCGCATCCCGTTCGAGTTCCTCCGCCGCGCTCTCGCCCTTCATGGCGAGCAGCCGGCCGCCCGGCCGCAGCAGCGGGACGCACCACTTCGCGAGCCGTTCCATCGGTGCCACGGCGCGCGCGGTCACGGCGTCATGATCGGCCAGCCGTTCGCGCACCGGGCCCTCCTCGGCACGTCCACGCACCACCTCGACGGTGAGCGCCAACTCGGTGATGACTTCCTGCAACCACGTAACCCGTCGAGCCATCGGCTCCAACAGGGTCAGGCTGAGATCCGGGCGGGCGATCGCCAACGGGATGCCCGGCAGCCCCGCCCCAGAGCCTACGTCCAACACCCGGCAATTCGGTGGCAGCAACTCCGCAATGACCGCAGAGTTCAACAAATGTCTTTCCCAGAGCCGGTCCAACTCGCGCGGACCGATCAATCCGCGGCGGATTCCTTGCTCCTGGAGCATGTCGAAGAACCGTTCGGCCAACGCCACTCGCTCGCCGAACACGACCCTCGCCGCCGCCGGCGCACCTTCGGTCAAAGCATTCACCCCGATGTTTCACGTGGAACCAGGTGTTTGACCTAAGCCTGCCGGATTGCGCTCCGCAGCCAAGCATCAACCCACGTTTCACGTGAAACCCGCGTCGAGAATCGACTCGTCTTGGGTACCGGCGCGGGCAACCCGGCACCAGAGCCCCGAAATACCCCTCCCGCGATCTAAGCGTGTTTCACGTGGAACGCGGCCCGAACACGACAGTGCCCCCGCCGGTCCGAAGACCGCGGGGGCACCGAATCAACGCCGAGAAGGCTTCCGAGGTTCCGCTACCGGCACCGCCACGCCGGGCAAGCCTGGAAACCCTTCTAGCTCTTGAAGACGACGACCTTGCGGTTGGGCTCTTCGCCTTCGCTCTCGCTGTGCACACCGTCGACGGCCGCGACCGCGTCGTGGATGATCTTCCGCTCGAACGGCGTCATCGGGCGCAGCCGCGCCTCCTTGCCGCTCTCCAGCACGCCCTCCGCGGTCGAGCGCCCGAGCTCCGTCAGCTCCTGCCGGCGACCCGCCCGCCAGCCGGCGACGTCCAGCATCAGCCGGCTGCGGACGCCGGTCTCCTGCTGCACCGCGAGCCGCGTCAGCTCCTGCAGCGACTCCAGCACCTGACCGCGGCTGCCGACCAGCTTCTCCAGGTCTTCACCGCCGTCGATGCTCACCACCGCACGGCCGGCCTCCACGTCGAGGTCGATGTCCCCGTCGTAGTCCAGCAGGTCGAGCAGCCGCTCCAGGTAGTCACCCGCGATGTCGCCCTCCTGCACCAGGAGCGCCTCGGTGTTCGACACCTCGGACTTCTCGGCGGCCTCGGCGGTCTCCTCGGTCTCGGTGGCCTCAGTGGTCTCGTCGGTCTCGGGCTCGGCTGCCGACGGGCTCGACTCCTGCACGGTTTCGGACACTGGGTGTCTCCTCTCCAGGGTTCGCGACGAATTCAGCGGGACTCGCCCGGCTTGTCCGCGTCGCGAGAACGGTCTTCGATCACCCCGGGGATCTCACCGGGTTCGTCCTTGGCCACCGGGTCCGCAGTCCGCGTGGTGTCGGTCTCCACCGCGGTGGATTCGACGACCGCGGGCGCGCCGGCCAGCGCAGCCTCCTCGCGGTCGATCCGGCTGTACACCACCCGCTGCTGACCCAGCGTCCAGAAGTTGTTGGCCAGCCAGTAGATCAGAATGGCCAGCGGCAGGAACGGACCACCGATGATCGCGAACATCGGGAAGATCCACAACGTCATCCGGTTCATGATCGCCGTCTGCGGGTTCGCCGCGGCGTCGGCGGTCTGCCGCTGCACCGAGTGGCGCGCGGTGAAGTGCGTGGCGATCGCGGCGGCGATCATCAGCGGCACGCCGACCAGCATCATGTCCAGGCGGTCGGTGCCGAACGTCGCGAGCAACTCGGGGGCCTGGCTGATGGTGTTCGACAGCTTCGCGCCGAACAGGTCGGCCGCCACGAACGAGGCGACGTCGTCGGCGTTGAAGATGAAGTTCGACGGCGCGCCCGGCTTGAACCCGTTGAGGACGTGGAAGAGCCCGATGAACACCGGGACCTGAACCAGGATCGGCAGGCAACCGCTGAGCGGGTTGAAGCCCTGCTCGGCCTGCATCTTCTGCATCTCGGCGGCCAGCTTCTGCCGGTCATCGCCGTACTTGGCCTGCAGCTCGCGGATCTGCGGCGCGAACTCCTGCATCTTCTTCATCGATCGCACCTGGTGCACGAACGGTTTGAAGAGCAGGGCGCGCAGCGTGAAGACCAGGAAGATGACCGCCAGCGCCCAGGCGTAGCCGCTGGCCGGATCCAGCACGAAGCCGAACACCTTGTGCCAGAACCAAAGGATGGCCGACACCGGGTAGTAGATGAAGTCCAGCACGCGGGCTACTCCTCGGCAGGTTTCTCGGGTACGCGGCCACCAACAGGGTCGCCCGCCGCGGACCGCTCACGGGGCGGTGGAACCGGGTCCAAGCCTCCAGGGTGCCAGGGGCCGCAGCGCAGCAGCCTGCGCAGGGTCAACCAGCCGCCTCGGAACAGGCCGTGCACGGTGAGCGCCTCGACAGCGTAGGTGCTGCAACTCGGGTAGAACCGGCACGACGGCGGCAGCAGCGGGGAGATCACCTTGCGGTAGACGTGCACCGGACCGAGCAGCACCCAGGCGAGCGGACTCGGGCGCCGAGCGGGGGCGCGGAGCCTGTCGTCGTGCCGTTCGTCCGGAGCCATCACCTGGAACCCGTCGCCGGAACATCGGGGGCGAGGACGCGGAGCTTGCGCAGCGCCGCGTCTAGGTCCGCACCGAGTTCGCGGCTGGACGCATCTGCTGCGGGCGGCAAGGCGCGGACCACCACCAGTGTGCCAGCGGGCAACGCCGGTAGGAGGTCGCGCATCAGGTGCCGGAGGCGGCGGGTGACCCGGTGCCGGATCACGGCCGTGCCCACGGCCTTGCTCACGACAAAACCCACCCGGGTCGAGACATCCGATTTCCGGGTGGGTGCCGTATTCGCCTCGGCTTCCGGTAAGGCCTCGCCGGTGCGGTGCGGGCCGAGGTCCCGTGCCTGGTCCGGACGCAGCACGTGGACCACCAACCGGGACCGACCGGCCCGACGACCACGACGGACCACCAGGCGGAACTCCTGGTTCTTGGTCAGCCGGGCTGCCGCGGGAAGCACGGCCGGACGCGATCAGGCAGTCAGCTGCGCGCGACCCCGGCGACGGCGCGAGGCCACGATGGCCCGGCCGGCCCGAGTGCGCATGCGCAGCCGGAACCCGTGCTTCCTGGCACGGCGGCGGTTGTTCGGCTGGAAAGTGCGCTTGCCCTTGCTCACGGTCGGATCTCCCGGTTACTACAGGCACCGATGGCCACGGTGAACCACGGTTCGGTCAAGGTGTCCCTGTTTCACGAGCCGCAGTCGCCGGACGTGCGGCGATCGGCTGAACACCGAGCGGTGCACGGCGCCGGAATCTCGGCGCAGCGACATGCCCGCTCAGGAAGCGGGGGGACTGTACGAGGGTACGCACTGGCGACGGGGGGCGCTTAACCGGGGTCGTTATGCGAAGCGGCAGCCTGGCGGAATCCCGCGCGCCGGCGCCCAACAGGCTGCCACATCCCGATCTTCCCGGCATCTCCGGGACTCGCTTGTAAGCGTGGCGTGACCTTGTTAGCGTGCCCCCCTGCGATTCGCGGACCGGTGGTGGGAGCACCGGCCTCGGCGGGGACGCCCTGACCTGGATCGCAGCGGTACGACGGCCCCAGGGGGGATCACCGGAGCGGCCTGCCGTACCTTCATACACAAGTTGTGGACAACTCTGTGGACACCTGCTCGAACGGGTGTCCACAGCAGTCTGGCCCCACCGTCCCGTGACACCGACCGCGCCCGAGCATCGTGGGAGCCAGGCCCCGGGACCGCACCGGGGGCTGCGCGAGCGAGGGGAGGGGAGCAAGGCGGTGTCCGACCACCAAACCGATCTCGGTCGAGTTTGGGAAGAGGTGGTGCAGGAGCTGTCCTCCGGCACCCTTTCGCCCCAACAACGCGCCTGGATGCGGGTGACCCGGCCGATCGGGCTGCTGGACGGTACCGCGCTGCTCGCCGCGCCCAGTGATTTCGCCAAGGAAGCCATCGAGCGCGCACTGCGCGATCCGATCACCGATGCGCTGTCGCGCCGCCTCGGCCGCGCCGTGTCGCTGGCGGTGAAGGTGGACACCGCGGTTCCCGCGCCCACCCGGCCGGTCGCGGCGCCCGCGCCGGCCGACTCCTGGTCCGGCCGCGCCACTGCGCCCGGCACCGATCAGCCCACGCCCGGCTACGCCTCCGCGGGGGGCTTCGGCCGGGGCACCGACAACTTCGGCCACACCGCGCACACCGGCTCGATCCCTCCCGTCGAGGGGCGGCACGCCGCGCCGGACCCCGCGCCCGAGATCGACTTCCCGACCGCCGAGTTCAAGTGGCCGGGCGGCGAGGTGCCGCAGTCGCTGGAGGCCGACGAGCCGGATGCCGAGCCGGAAAGCGCGCCCGAGCCGGAAGTCGAGGAGAACGGCAACGAGATCTGGCCGACCTTCGGCCGGGGCGAGCCGCCGCAGGGCCAGCCGTTCACCGCGCCGAAGCACGCGCCGCCGACCTCGCAGACCAGGCTGAACGCGAAGTACACCTTCGACACGTTCGTCATCGGCTCCTCCAACCGGTTCGCGCACGCCGCCGCCGTCGCCGCGGCGGAAGCGCCGGCCCGCGCGTACAACCCGCTGTTCATCTGGGGCGAGTCCGGGCTCGGCAAGACGCACCTGCTGCACGCGGTCGGGCACTACACCCAGCGGCTGTTCCCCGGGATGCGCGTCCGCTACGTGTCCACCGAGGAATTCACCAACGACTTCATCAACTCGCTGCGCGACGACCGGCAGGTGGCGTTCCAGCGCCGGTACCGCGACGTCGACGTGCTGCTGGTGGACGACATCCAGTTCTTGGAGGGCAAGGAAGGCACCCAGGAGGAGTTCTTCCACACCTTCAACACCCTGCACAACTCGAACAAGCAGATCGTGGTGTCCTCGGACCGGCCGCCGAAAGGGCTGCGGACCCTGGAAGACCGGCTGCGCACCCGGTTCGAGTGGGGCCTGATCACCGACATCCAGCCGCCCGAGCTGGAGACGCGGATCGCCATCCTGCGCAAGAAAGCCGCCCAGGACCGGATGAACGCGCCGGCCGACGTGCTGGAGTTCATCGCGTCCCGGATCGAGCGCAACATCCGCGAGCTGGAGGGCGCGCTGATCCGGGTCACCGCGTTCGCGTCGCTGAACCGGCAGCCGGTCGACCTGCAGCTGGCCGAGATCGTGCTGCGCGACCTGATCCCGGACTCGCAGACCCCGGAGATCACCGCGCCGACGATCATGGCCGTGATCGCGGACTACTTCAGCGTGACCATCGACGACCTGTGCGGCCCGGGCAAGACCAAGGCACTGGCGCAGGCCCGGCAGATCGCGATGTACCTGTGCCGGGAGCTGACCGACTCGTCGCTGCCGAAGATCGGCCAGTACTTCGGCGGCCGCGACCACACCACGGTGATGTACGCGGACAAGAAGATCCGCAAGGAGATGGCGGAGCGGCGCCGCGTGTACGAGCACGTCCAGGAGCTGACCGCCCGCATCAAGCAGCAGTCCCGCTGATTTTTCGAAGAACCTCGCGCACGTCTCGCGATGACAGCGTGCGCGGGTGGTGAAAGACAGTTCCACCCATCGGCCGGGCCCTGTCCCCGTCGATCTGCTTCGCCGCGCTTGAAAACAGGCACGTCAAGAGGCCTGAGCCGCTCAGATGCCCTGTGCCGAGCTATCGCGCGGTTCCCGGTGTGATTCCCTTCAGCTCGCGCGGCAGATCTTTTTGTCGACCCACCCTGCCGCGAGCCACCCCCGTCAACAGAAAGCTCTCCGGCCGAGCGCCGTAGGGCATCAGTCCGGCGGCTCGTCGCCGAGCCCGGAGCGGGGCGCCGTCTGCGCGCGGATGGCAGGGCGACTCTCGGGCTGCTCCGGGGCGCGATGGCGACTCCGGGGTCCGCCGGGCGCGCCGAGATGTTTCTGTTGGGCCGCCCGGCTCGGATCAGACCGCTCTGGCAGAAAACTTCGGGGTTCCGCGCCGGGCTTCAGGGGCCGGGATCCGCGTGCATCGAGCGGCCGCCGGCCGCGCCGGGACAGCAAACCACCACGTTCCGGGGTTGATCAAGCGCGCTCCGCAGTCGCGGAAGAGATTGGCGCGCCGAACTTTTCTGAGGACCGGGGTGGTCTTCGCCTCACCCCTCCGGCAAAAAAGTCCACCGGAGCGCGATCTGTCCACAGATTTTCCATCCCCAGGCCTGACCTGGAGTTTTCCCCAATCCATCCACAAGCTGTGCACAAGCAGGAGCGGTCTGCCCACAGAGCGGAGCCGGGTTGACCACAACGCTCTCACAGCTTTGCCCACAACCTGATCGGTGGAGGGGCCCAAAACCGGCATGGGATGGGTACAACTGGGTCGACAACTGTGGATGGAACTGTGGACAACTGGGGATGGTTGTGGACTAACCGAGGTGGGCCAAAAGTTGTCCACCACCCGGTTGCCGTAGTCCCCGGTTACATCCCGTGTTCATCCACACCCGACCACGCCACCCGACCAGCCCAAACGGCACTTGTCCCCACAACTCACAGCCCTTACTACTACTGCTCTCATTTCTTCTCTTTGAAGAAAAAAGAAAAAGAGAAGAAGGCTCGGTGGATAAGTGGACAACTCGGCCCGGACCGCCAGGACGGGCTGACGAACTGCTCGGACCCGGATGCGGAGATCGCGTCGCACGCTCTACGGTGGAACTCCCGCAGAGGCCGCCGGCGCGAACTCCGGGTCGAGCTCGGGCCGAGCTTCGCGTGCACGGCGCTCGTGGGGGATCGCTTCGCCGCCGTTGCGGGGACGCGAAGCACACCGACCCGATGAGCTGCTTCGCTCCAGCTCGACACACAGTTCTCGGCAGCCGAGCCACGGCTGGAACCGAAAGGACATCCATGAAGATCCGCGTGGAACGTGACGGTCTCGCCGACGCCGTCGCCTGGGTCGCGCGCAGCCTGCCGTCGCGGCCACCGGTTCCGGTGCTGGGCGGAGTGCTGCTCGACGCGAGCTCCGGAGAGGCGCTGACCATCTCCGGGTTCGACTACGAGGTCTCGGCCCAGGTCACCATCGACGCCGCGATCGACAACAGCGGGCGCACCCTCGTTTCCGGGCGGCTGCTGGCCGACATCACCAAGGCGCTCCCGGCCCGTCCGGTGGAACTCACCGTCGACGGCTCCCGCGTCACCATCACCTGCGGCAGCTCCCGGTTCAGCCTGCCGACCATGCCGGTCGAGGACTACCCGGAACTGCCCGCGATGCCCGAGCACGCCGGTTCCGTCCCGGGCGATCTGTTCAGCGAGGCCGTCGGCCAGGTCGCGGTGGCGGCAGGCAAGGACGACACGCTGCCGATGCTCACCGGCATCCGGATGGAGATCAACAACGACAAGCTGACCATGGTCGCCACCGACCGGTTCCGCTTGGCGATGCGCGAGATCACCTGGGAGCCGGGCACCTCGATGGACGACACCTCGGTGCTCGTCCCGGCCAAGACGCTCGCCGACTCCGCGAAGACGCTGGGCACCGGCGGCAGCAAGGTGGAGATCTCGCTGGCCTCCGGCGACGGCCTGCTCGGGCTGTCCGGAACCGCGCGCCGCAACACGACCCGGCTGCTGGACGCGGAGTTCCCGAAGTACCGCCAGCTGCTGCCCGCCGAGAGCGCGGTGACCGCCAACGTCGACGTGGCCCCGCTGGTCGAGGCGATCAAGCGCGTGTCGCTGGTCGCCGAGCGCGGCACCCAGGTGCGCCTGGAGTTCTCCGACCGGCTGCTGCGGCTGACCGCCGGCGGCGACGACGAGGGCAGCGCCGAGGAAGAGCTCGCGATCGAGCTCTCCGGCGAGCCGCTGACCATCGCGTTCAACCCGGCCTACCTGCTCGACGGCCTCGGCGCGATGAAGACCGAACGCGCCCAGCTGCAGTTCACCACCGCCAACCGCCCCGCACTCGTCAAGCCGGTCGGCGAGGATGGCGAAGTGACGGAGGGCTACCTCTACCTCCTGATGCCGGTCCGCCTCCCGGGCTGACCTGGGTCACATCCGGCGCACTGCCCGGCCGGAGCCGCGGCCGCCGGTGGCTAGGCTCCGGTCGGATCGATTCAGCTGGTGAGGTCCAGCCCCGCGGCCGGCCATCCGCGCCGACCAACCAGTCGATACACAGCTCGCAGAGGGAGATCCGGTGCAACTCGGACTTGTCGGTCTCGGCCGAATGGGTTTCAACATGCGTGAGCGGCTGCGCGCCGCCGGCCACGACGTCGTCGGGTACGACCGCAACCCGGACGTCAGCGATGTCGCGTCGATCGCGGAGCTGGTGCAGAAGCTGGCCGGCCCGCGGATCGTCTGGATCATGGTTCCGCACGGCGACCCGACGCGTCAGACGGTCGAGGAGCTGGCCGGGCTGCTGTCCGCCGGTGACCTGGTGATCGAGGGCGGGAACTCGAAGTTCACCGACGACCAGGCCAACGCGGCGCTGCTCGCCGAGCACGGCATCAAGTACGTCGACGTCGGGGTTTCCGGCGGGGTGTGGGGCGCCAAGAACGGTTACGGCCTGATGGCCGGTGGCGACGCCGAGGACGTCGAGCGCGCCATGCCGATCTTCGACGCGCTGCGCCCGGAGGGGCCGCGCGAGGAGGGCTTCGCGCACGCCGGTCCGGTGGGTGCCGGGCACTACGCGAAGATGGTGCACAACGGCATCGAGTACGGCCTGATGCAGGCCTACGCCGAGGGCTTCGAGCTGCTGTCGGCGTCGGGCGTGGTCACCAACGTGCCGGAGACGATCAAGGCGTGGAGCCGCGGCACCGTGGTCCGCTCCTGGCTGCTGGACCTGCTGGTCCGCGCGCTGGAGGAGGACCCGGAGCTGACCGAACTGCGGGGCTACGTCAACGACTCCGGCGAGGGTCGGTGGACCGTCGAGGAGTCGATCAACAACGCGGTGCCCACCCCGGTGATCACCGCCTCGCTGTTCGCGCGGTTCGCCTCGCGGCAGGAGGACTCGCCGGCGATGAAGGCGGTCGCGGCGTTGCGCAACCAGTTCGGCGGCCACGCCGTGGAGAAGACCGAGGACTGATCGCGACATCGACGGGCGAGTTGATTTATCGACAAATCGACCCGCCGGAGTCGTGTTCGCGTTTCCGCAGGTCAGGTTCCGTGAACGTTTTGGGGTGCTATGACACCCCAAAACACTCACGGGCGCCTGCCAGGGAAAACCCTGCGCTAGGAGCAATGCTGTCCGCCCGTCGCCATGGCGATCTGTCGACAAGGCGATAAGGCGCCGAATCCACGGATTCGGCTACCGGGCGGACGACCGAACAGAGCTGCGAATAAGTTGGATCGTCGTGTACGTCCGTCATCTGCAAGTGACCGACTTCCGGTCCTGGCCGCACGCCGACCTGGCCCTGGAGCCGGGCATCACCGTGCTGGTCGGGGCCAACGGACAGGGCAAGACGAACCTGGTCGAGGCGATCGGGTACGTCGCGACCCTCGGCTCGCACCGCGTCTCCACCGATGCGCCGCTGGTCCGCGACGGCGCGGCGCGCGCCGTGGTGCGGGCCGCCGTGGTCAACAGCGGGCGTGAGCTGCTGGTCGAGCTGGAGATCACGCCGGGCAAGGCCAACCGGGCGCGGATCAACCGCGGCGCCGTCGCGAAACCGCGCGACGTGCTGGGCATCCTGCGCACCGTGCTGTTCGCGCCGGAAGACCTCTCGATCGTTCGCGGCGATCCGGGCGAGCGCCGCCGATTCCTGGACGACCTGCTGGTGGCGCGGTCGCCCCGGTACGCGGGTGTTCGCGCCGACTACGACCGGGTGCTCAAGCAGCGCAGCGCCCTGCTGAAGTCCGCAGGAGCGGCGCGCCGGGGCGGCGGCTCGGCGGACGTGCGGACGCTGGAGGTCTGGGACGGCCACCTGGCCCGCTGCGGCGCCGAGCTGCTGGCCGGCCGGCTCGACCTGGTCGCCTCCATCGCACCGCATGTGACCAGCGCATACGCCAACGTCGCGGCGACCGACGAGGCCACCTTGCCGTCCGGCAGGGTGGCCGACGTCCGCTACCGCAGCAGCCTCGGCGAATCGCTTCCCGCGGGATACGGCGCGCCGCTGGGCAAGGCCGCCGACCCGGCCGAACTCGAATCGGCCCTGCTCGCCGAGCTGGAGCGGGTCCGGCCGCAGGAGCTCGACCGCGGCGTGTCGTTGGTCGGGCCGCACCGCGACGACCTGGAACTGCTGCTCGGCGAGCTGCCCGCGAAGGGCTATGCCAGCCACGGAGAATCTTGGTCCTTCGTGCTGGCGTTGCGGCTGGCTTCCTACCACCTGCTCACCGAGGATGGCGCGGAGCCGGTGTTGATCCTGGACGACGTCTTCGCCGAGCTCGACCGCCGCCGCCGGGCCCGGCTGGCCGACCTGGTCGCCGGGGCCGAGCAGGTGCTGGTGACCGCGGCGGTGCCGGAGGACGTTCCGCCGGAACTCACCGGCGCCCGATTCGACGTCCGCGAAGGCGAGGTGCGACGTGCCGAGTAACCGTTCGCAGTCGTCAAGTAAACCCAGAGTGATCGCCGAGGTGGGTAAGGTCGCCGATTTGCCCACATCTGGGGATAACTCTGTGGATGGTGTGGATAACTCGGCGGTGTCAACACAGGTCCCGGGCGAGGCCGCGGTCACCGGATCGGTGGGACCGGTCGGGTCCGATGGCGCCGCGCTGTCCGGCCCGGATCTCGCCCGGGCCGCCCTGCAGGCCGCCCGCGAGCAGTCCGCCGCCCGCCGCCGAGACGGCAAGAAGAAGGGCGGCGTCGTCCGGACGCGCCGCCGTCGTGGCTGGTCGGGGCCGCGCCCCGACGACCGCGACCCGCAGCCGCTGGGGCGGCTGGCCGCGCGAATCGCCAACGAGCGCGGCTGGACCGAGCACCTCTCCGGCGGCCAAGTCTTCGCCAAGTGGGCCGCCCTGGTCGGCGGCGACGTCGCCGAGCACACCAAGCCGGTGGCGCTGAAGGACGGCGAGCTCACCGTCCAGGCCCAGTCCACCGCGTGGGCCACGCAGCTGCGCCTGCTCCAGCGCCAGATCCTGAAGCGGATCAGCGACGGCGTGGGCCGCGACGTGGTGCGCCGGATCAAGGTGCAGGGCCCGGCGGCGCCCAGCTGGCGACACGGCCCCCGGCACATTTCCGGACGGGGCCCGCGCGACACCTACGGCTAGTAGCCTCGCGGTACGCGCCAGGCCTCCGGGCGCGGCGGCAAGCGGCCGATCGCGGCAGAGATCCCTCGGCAGCCGCCCGCGGCTCTCGGATGGTGGATTGATTCGAGTTCTCCGCTCTGTGAGGAAGTCAGGGGTGTCCTTGCCCTACTTCTGTCACGGGGGGCCAGTAGAATCAGAAAAGGGTGTGGCCGATGCCTTCGAACGCCGTGACGTAGAGGCGCGCAGGCGCCGGCACGCATCAGGGTGCGGCCCCGACGGACGAGTCGCCCCGAAGTGGTCTGCGGTGCGGTGCGGGGAGCGAACGTTCCGGCACCGACCGATCACCCTGACAGCACAGTCGGCTCAAGGAGAAATCGAGGCCCGTGGCACCGAAGAAGAGCGATTACAACGCTTCATCCATCACCGTTCTTGAGGGCCTTGAGGCCGTCCGCAAGCGTCCCGGCATGTACATCGGTTCCACCGGTGAACGCGGTCTGCACCACCTGATCCAGGAGGTCGTGGACAACTCGGTCGACGAGGCGATGGCCGGTTACGCCACCAAGGTCGAGGTCACCCTCCTCGCCGATGGCGGCGTGCGCGTCGTCGACGACGGCCGTGGCATCCCTGTCGGCATGCACCCGGTGGAGAAGAAGCCGACCCTCGAGGTCGTGCTCACCGTGCTGCACGCGGGCGGCAAGTTCGGCGGCGACTCCTACGCGGTCTCGGGCGGTCTGCACGGCGTCGGCGTGTCCGTCGTCAACGCGCTGTCCACGGGGCTGGAGGCGGAGATCCACGTCGACGGCTACGTGTGGCGTCAGCGCTACAAGGACTCGAAGCCGGTCGCCGACGTCGAGCGCGGCGAGTCCACCGACCGGACCGGCACCACCATCACCTTCTGGGCCGACCCGACGATCTTCGAAACCACCAGGTACAACGCCGAGACGGTGGCCCGCCGCCTGCAGGAGATGGCCTTCCTGAACAAGGGCCTGACCATCGTCCTCCGCGACGAGCGCGCCGCCGAGGAAGACGAGGCCGGTGAAGACGCGGCCGGCACCGCCGCGCGCGCCACCGAGCGCACCTTCCACTACCCGGGCGGTCTCGAGGACTTCGTCCGGCACATCAACGCCACCAAGGAGCCGATCCACAAGAAGGTGGTGGCCTTCAACGCGTCCGGCAACGGCTCCGAGCTGGAAATCGCGATGCAGTGGAACTCCGGCTACAACCAGTCGGTCTACACCTTCGCGAACACCATCAACACCCACGAGGGCGGCACCCACGAGGAGGGCTTCCGGTCGGCGCTGACCCGCGTGGTCAACAGCTACGCCAAGGAAAAGAAGCTGCTCAAGGAGAAGGACGGCAGCCTCACCGGCGATGACGTCCGCGAGGGTCTCGCCGCGATCGTCTCGGTGAAGGTCCGCGAGCCGCAGTTCGAGGGCCAGACCAAGACCAAGCTGGGCAACACCGAGGTCAAGTCGTTCGTGCAGACCACCGCCTTCGAGTGGCTCACCGACTGGTTCGAGCGCAACCCCGCCGAGGCCAAGGTGATCGTCAACAAGGCGGTGTCCTCGGCGCAGGCGCGGATGGCCGCGCGCAAGGCCAAGGAACTGGTGCGGCGCAAGAGCGCGATGGACATCGGCGGCCTGCCGGGCAAGCTGAAGGACTGCCAGTCCAACAGCCCGGAGGAGTGCGAGCTCTACATCGTGGAGGGCGACTCCGCGGGCGGCTCCGCGAAGGAGGGCCGCGAGTCGCGGTTCCAGGCGATCCTGCCGCTGCGCGGCAAGATCATCAACGTGGAGAAGTCGCGGATCGACAAGGTCCTCAAGAACAACGAGGTCCAGGCGATCATCACCGCGCTGGGCACCGGCATCCACGACGAGTTCGACCTGTCCAAGCTGCGCTACCACAAGATCGTGCTGATGGCCGACGCCGACGTCGACGGCCAGCACATCCGCACCCTGCTGCTGACCCTGCTGTTCCGGTTCATGCGCCCGCTGATCGAGAACGGCCACGTGTTCCTCGCGCAGCCGCCGCTGTACAAGATCAAGTGGCCGCGGTCGGAGCCGGAGTACGCCTACAGCGACAAGGAGCGCAACGCGCTGCTGGAGCAGGGCGCCGCCGCGGGCCGCAAGCTGCCCAAGGACGACGGCATCCAGCGCTACAAGGGTCTCGGCGAGATGAACGCCGACGAGCTGTGGGAAACCACCATGAACCCGGAGACCCGGCTGCTGCTGCAGGTCTCGCTGGACGACGCGGCGACCGCGGACGAGCTGTTCAGCGTGCTGATGGGCGAAGACGTCGAAGCCCGGCGCTCGTTCATCACCCGCAACGCCAAGGACGTTCGTTTCCTCGACGTGTGACGCCACGCGCAGCTAAGCCCCCGAACTTCCCGGAAAGCGAAGGACGAGCATGACGGAAATCCTGCCGCCGGAACACGGCCGGATCGAGCCGGTCGACATCCAGCAGGAGATGCAGCGCTCATACATCGACTACGCGATGAGCGTCATCGTGGCCCGCGCGCTGCCAGACGTGCGCGACGGCCTCAAGCCGGTGCACCGGCGCGTGCTGTACGCGATGTACGACTCGGGCTTCCGCCCGGACCGCGGTTACGTGAAGTGCTCCCGCGTCGTCGGCGACGTGATGGGCAACTACCACCCGCACGGCGACTCGGCGATCTACGACACCCTGGTCCGCCTGGCCCAGCCGTGGTCGATGCGCCATCCCCTGATCGACGGCCAGGGCAACTTCGGCTCGCCCGGCAACGACCCGGCCGCGGCGATGCGGTACACCGAGTCGCGGCTGGCCCCGTTGGCGATGCACATGCTCGCCGACATCGAAGAGGACACCGTCGACTTCGCCGACAACTACGACGGCCGCACCCAGGAACCCACGGTGCTGCCGTCGCGGTTCCCGAACCTGCTGGTCAACGGCGGTGGCGGGATCGCGGTCGGGATGGCCACCAACATCCCGCCGCACAACCTGCGCGAGGTCGCCTCGGGCGTCGTCTGGGCGCTGGAGAACCCGGAGGCCACCGATGAGGAACTCCTCGAAGCGCTGATCGAGCGGATCAAGGGCCCGGACTTCCCGACCCGCGCCCTCATCCTCGGCACCAACTCGATCGCCGACGCCTACCGCACCGGTCGCGGCTCCATCAAGATGCGGGCCGTCGTCGACGTCGAAGAGGACAACAAGGGACGCACCACGCTGGTCGTCACCGAGCTGCCGTACCAGGTCAACCCGGACAACCTCATCGAGAACATCGCCTCGATGCACCGGGAGGGCAAGCTCACCGGCATCTCCGACATCGCCGACGAGTCCAACAGCCGGCGCGGCATGCGGATCGTGGTCACGCTCAAGCGGGACGCGATCCCGAAGGTGGTGCTGAACAACCTCTACAAGCACACCCAGCTGCAGACCACCTTCGGCGCCAACATGCTGTCCCTGGTCGACGGGGTGCCGCGCACCCTGCGGCTGGACCAGATCATCCGGTACTACGTCAAGCACCAGGTCGAGGTCATCGTCCGGCGCACCAAGTTCCGGCTGAGGAAGGCCGAGGAACGCGCCCACATCCTGCGCGGTCTGGTCAAGGCGCTGGACATGCTCGACGAGGTCATCGCGCTGATCCGCCGGTCGCCCACCGTCGACGACGCGCGCACCGGTTTGATCGAGCTGCTCGACGTCGACGAGATCCAGGCCAACGCGATCCTGGAGATGCAGCTGCGCCGCCTGGCCGCCCTGGAGCGGCAGAAGATCGTCGACCAGTTGGCCGAGATCGAGCGGGAGATCGAGGACCTCAAGGACATCCTCGCCAAGCCGGAGCGGCAGCGGCAGATCATCCGCGACGAGCTGATGGAGATCGTCGACAAGTACGGCGAGGACCGGCGCACGAAGATCATCCCGTTCGAGGGTGAGGTCTCCATGGAGGACCTCATCGCCGACGAGGACGTGGTCGTCACGATCACCCGCACCGGCTACGCCAAGCGGACCCGCACCGACCTGTACCGGGCGCAGAAGCGCGGCGGCAAGGGCGTGCAGGGCGCGCAGCTGAAGCAGGACGACATCGTGTCGCACTTCTTCGTGTGCTCCACGCACGACTGGATCCTGTTCTTCACCAACAAGGGCCGGGTCTACCGGGCGAAGGCCTACGAGCTGCCGGAGGCCAACCGCACCGCGCGCGGCCAGCACGTGGCGAACCTGCTGGCGTTCCAGCCGGACGAGCAGATCGCCCAGATCATGCAGATCAAGGACTACACCGCGGCGCCGTACCTGGTGCTGGCCACCCGCAACGGCCTGGTCAAGAAGTCCCGTCTGACCGACTTCGACTCCAACCGATCGGGTGGTTTGATCGGCGTCAACCTCAAGGACGACGACGAGCTGGTCGGCGCGGTGCTGTGCTCCGCCGAGGACGACCTGCTGCTGGTGTCCGCCGAGGGCCAGTCGATCCGGTTCCACGCCACCGACGATGCGCTGCGGCCGATGGGCCGGGCCACCTCGGGCGTGCTGGGCATGCGGTTCAACGCCGGTGACGAACTGCTGGCGATGGGCGTGGTCCGGGAAGACCGGTACGTGCTGGTGGCGACCGACGGCGGCTACGCGAAGCGCACCCCGATCGACGACTACCCGGTGCAGGGCCGCGGCGGAAAGGGCGTGCTGACTCTCCAGTACGACAACAGGCGTGGCAGGCTGGTGGGGGCTCTCATCGTCGAGATCGACGACGAACTCTATGCGATCACCTCGACCGGTGGGGTCATCCGGACCACCGCCAAGGAGGTGCGCAAGGCCGGCAGGCAGACGAAGGGGGTTCGTCTGATGAACCTGGACGAGGGGTCCGCGCTGGTGGCGATCGCGCGCAACGCTGACGAGGCCGCCGACCCGGACGCTGCGGGGCCGGACCAGCAGCAGTAAAACCGTGGGAGACCACGTCGCACACCGCCGCCGACGATCATCGAAGGATCGCTCGTGACACCTTCCGAGAAGCCGGAGCAGGCTGATCCGCAGCAGGATGCGGACGGGGCTTCGGTCAGCACCCAGACAGCCGACGACAGCACCGGGGGCGAGGGCACCGAGTCCGGCTCGGCCGCCAAACCGGACGCCGAAGGCAACGGGGAGGCCCTGCACGGCACCGAGGCGCCGCCACCGTGGCAACGCGCCTCGGCGACCGCGCCGGGCGAGGCCGGCACCCCGGTGGCGGCCGCCGTCCCCGGTTCGGACGCCGCTGACACGCAGAACATTCCGAAGCAGATGCAGGACCAGGAAACGGTGCGCACCAAGGTGCCGCCGGCCGCGCGGACGACCGTGTCGTTCACCGGCGGCGCAGCCGGTGCCGCCGGGACCGCCCGCACCTCGCCGACGGCCTCGGCGCGGCGGCCGAGCAGAGGCCCGCGGCGGGCCAGCCTGCAGGTGAAGCGGCTGGACCCGTGGTCGGTGCTGAAGCTCGCCCTGGTGCTCAGCGTGGCGCTGTTCTTCGTGTGGATGATCGCGGTCGCGGTGCTGTACGGCGTGCTCGACGGCATGGGCGTGTGGGATCAGCTCAACGGCACCTTCACCGAGCTGACCCAGCCCGACGACGCGGCCAGCGAGCCGCTGATCAGCGCCGGCCGGGTGTTCGGCGTCGCCTCCATCATCGGCGCGATCAACATCGTGCTGGTGACCGCGCTGGCGACGGTTGCCGCGTTCATCTACAACGTGGCGGCCGACTTCGCCGGCGGCGTCGAGGTCACCCTGTCCGAGCGGGAGTGAGCCGCTGACGTGGCGATTCCGGTCCTGTACCGGGATCGCCACGTCCGGCGAGATCCCAACGGGCACCCCCGTTTCGGGCGTCGGAAGGCGTCCTGTAGTGTTTGAAGCACACCAAGGGCCTATAGCTCAGGCGGTTAGAGCGCTTCGCTGATAACGAAGAGGTCGAAGGTTCAAGTCCTTCTAGGCCCACTGGTAATTTTTCTCAGTCCCGGGAACTTCTCGGGCTGGACGCCGTGCTAGGAGGCGACCGGAAGTGAAGAAGCTGCTCGCACTTGCCGCAGTTGCAGGGGTCGTGCTGTTCGTCATCCGGCGCAACCGGGCAGCCAAGGCCGAGGCCGACTTGTGGCGCGAAGCCACCGCCGAAGCCTGATCGCTTCTCCGGGCGCTTGAACCGGCCACCGAGCCGGTAGCCATCGCGCGTCACCGGTCAGCAGACCTGAGTGGGGCTGCGATAGCCGGGGACGTAGCTCAATTGGCAGAGCACCGCCTTTGCAAGGCGGGGGTTAGGGGTTCGATTCCCCTCGTCTCCACGCGTTGGTTCGGTGGAGTGTGCCCACGGTGAGCGTGGGCGTTTACTACCGCGTCATTATTTTGCGGGGGCCGAGCCCCCGCAGACCCCCACGGTGTGGGGGTTTCTTTTTGTCTGCTCCTTGCCTTCGGAGCGTTCCCGGCCTGCTCTCGGACCAGCCTTTTCGGGGTTTTCTCCGGCCTTCGGCCGTCGGAGCACTGGTCAGCTTTCTGTTGTGCCGTTAGAGCCGTTCGATGTCGTCCGCCTTCGGCTGCTGCGCGGGCCTCGTGCCGTTCGTTCCGCTGCGGGCTTTTGGTCAGCCTTCGGCTGTGTCGTGGGTACCGGCAGCCTTCGGCTGTCGTCCCTCTTTGTTCCGGGTTGTTGGTCAGCCTTCGGCTGTGTTGTCTTGTTGTCAGCCTTCGGCTGTGTTGTCTTGTTGTCAGCCTTCGGCTGTGACCGCTCGTGCTCGTGCTGGTTCTGTGCTGGTTCCGTGGTGCTTCCGGGGCTGCTCCTTGCGCGGCTCCTGGTGTCGCCGGCTTCTTGGTGGCGTGCCTTCTCCTGGGGCCTGCTCTGTTGCCCCGTGCCCTGTGTGTGCCCGGTGCCCTCTGCCCTCCGTCCTCTGCGGGTTCTTCTTTTTGGGTTTGTCCTCTTTGGACATTTGGTTTCGTTGGGCTTGGTTTCGTTGGGGTTTTGGTTCCGGGTTTCGTGGGGTTTGGTTTTCGCGGTTGTTACCTGGGGTTTCGTCTTCTTTTGGGGGTTGGGATTCGGGTGACGGTTTTGCTTGGGTTCCGTCCAGTGGAAGGTGTTGTCGTTGGTCGGGCATTTGAGCGGGGAGCATTCGCGCATTCCGGTTCTGCGATGGTGCAGTGGAGGTGGCATGTCGAGCCAGGTTGACGCCGGGCGGGCCCGTTGGGTTCTGCCCCTGTGTTGGACCGCCGTTTTGCTGGACGGGTTCGACCTGGTCGTGCTCGGCAGCGTGTTGCCCGTGCTGCTGGATGCCAAGCAGTGGGGGCTCACCGCCGCCAGTGCTTCCGTTGTTTCCACCGTTGGGCTGGTGGGCATGACCATCGGCGCCTTGGCCATCGGCACCATCACCGACGTCGTCGGCCGGCGGAAGGCGCTGATCTTCGCCGTTGCCGGCTTCTCCGTGTTCACCGCGCTGTGCGCGCTCGCGCCTTCCGTCTTCGTCTTCGGGCTGCTGCGGTTCCTCGCCGGGCTCGGGCTCGGCGGGTGCCTGCCGACCGCCATCGCGCTGGTCACCGAGTACGCCCGGGCGGGCAAGGGCGGCAGCGCCACCACCACGATCATGACCGGCTACCACGTCGGCGCCGTGCTCACCGCGCTGCTCGGCATCGCCGTGCTCCCGAGCCTCGGGTGGCGCGCGATGTTCGTGATCGGGGCCGCGCCCGCGCTGGTGCTCGTTCCCCTGATGCTGCGCTACCTGCCGGAATCGGCTTCCTTCCTGCGTTCCGCCGCTCCGGAGCGCAAGCTCAGCGGCGGTGCCAGCGCGGTCGCCTCGCTGTTCCGCGGCGGGTTCACCCGCGCCACGCTCGCCTTCTGGGTCACCTCGTTCATGGGATTGCTGCTGGTCTACGGGCTCAACACCTGGTTGCCGCAGATCATGAAGTCCGCCGGTTATCCGCTGGGCGCCGCGCTGGGGCTGCTGCTGACGCTGAACATCGGTGCCGTGATCGGGCTGGTCGTCGCCGGCGCGGTGGCCGACCGGGTGGGACTGCGGCCTTCGACGATCGGCTGGTTCGCGGCCTCGGCGGTGTTCCTCGCCGCGCTGAGCATCAAGCTGCCCGGCATCGGCGTGTACGTGGCGGTGCTCATCGCGGGCTGCTTCGTGTTCAGCTCGCAGGTGCTCGTCTACGCCTACATCGGGCGCGTGTACCCGGCGGAGAACCGGGCGACCGGGCTCGGCTGGTCGGCCGGGATCGGCCGCATCGGTGCGATCTGCGGTCCGCTGCTCGGCGGCGCGATGCTCACCGCCGGCATCGCGTACCCGTGGGGCTTCTACGCCTTCGCGGTGGTCGGCGTGCTGGGCGCGATCGGCGCTGCTGCGGTCGGCCGCCCGGCGGCCGAGGAGGAATCGCGGGCCGAGCCGGCCGAGCAGGCGTCGTAGCGTTCCCGAAGTTCAGGCCGCGCTGCGCAGCGACGCGCGGACGCTGCGGTAGGTCATGCCGTGGAGTTCGAGCAGCTCCGCGGCGACTCCCTTGCCGAGCAGCAGCGCGAGCAGGAGGTGTTCATCGCCGATGCGGCGGTCGCCGAGCTCGACGGCCTCGCGCAGTGTGGCTTCGAGCAGGCGCTTGCCGCCGGTGCTGAACGGGATGTGCGACTTGAAGAAGCGCCGCCGTCGGCGGGGCCGGTCGGCGAGGGCATCCGCGCCGAGGGAGCGCTCGATGCTGGCGACGACGTCGTGCACGTCGATGCCCAGTTCGCGGAGCGCTTCCGCGTCGGATGCGCTCAGGCCGCCGAACCGCCGCGCCTGCCGGTAGGCCGTCGTGACGGCATCGCGCCGCACCTCGTGCGCGGCCAGCAGGCTCCCAGCCGCGGTGGTCGGGTCGTCGACGAGCGCGAGCAGCAGGTGCTCATCGGTGACCTCCGGGGCACCGTGCTGCTCGGCTTCGTGCACCGCGCGGACCACCGCCTGCCGGGTCGCCGGGGCGAACTTCTCGAACATGATCAGGACCTCCCGTGTTTCTTGTGCACGGCCTGCCGGGAAACGCCGAGCTCCGCGGCGATTTCCTGCCACGACCAGCCCTGGTTGCGAGCGTTGCGGACCTGGACTGCTTCCAGCTTTTCGAGCAGCTTCCGCAGCGCCGCCACGGCTCGCAGGCCGATTCGCGGATCGCGGCTGCTCGCCGCGGAGGCGAGTTCCGTCGCTTCTGCCATGCTGTCAACTTATGTTGACAAGCGGGAGGTGTCAACTATGGTTGACGTCAGCGCTCGGCGGCGTCCCGGATCGCGTCGACGGTCTGCTGCATGGCCTGCTGCAGCCGAGTCCGGCGGAACTCGTAGAAGGTGGCGCCGCGCTCGGCCGGCAGGCTCTCCTTGATCGACACCAGTCGGCTGGGCGGCTGCTTCATCTGGAAGCGCTGGGTCAGGGTGCAGCCGTCGCCGTCGGGCTCGATCTCGAACGACCACAGCGAGTTGTCCGGCGTCGGCTGGTAGCTCAGCACCGCCCAGGCGAACCGGCGGCCGGGCTCGGCCGCGGTCACCTCGCACTCGGTCGTCCAGACGTCGTCGCGGTGCCGGTTGTGGCCCTTGAAGGTGGCGCCGGCGGTGCCCGGCTCGCCGGACGCCCACTCGCCGCCGATGCACTCCGGGCTCCACTCGCCCATCCGCGTGATGTCGCTGGCGACGCGGTAGACCTCGTCCGGCGTGGCGGACACGTGCGTCGAGGCGTGCAGGTCGTAACTCGTGGGTTCACTCATGCCAGCATCGTGACCACCGAACCGGCCGACCAGAACGTGATGTGTGACACGCCCGAAAGAAAGGAGGCCGGACCCGATGGGCCCGGCCTCCTGCGCGCGTGCGAGGTCAGCGGGATCGTTCCGGCGTGATGTGCGACTGGCCGTCGGTCTGGGCGGGCACGTCGGGGCGGTCCGCGCGGTGGCGGGCCTGGGTGTCGCGCCTGGGGAAGCCGTCGTTGGCCTCCGCGATCGGCAGCTCCTCCGGACGGCGGGAGAATGCCACCGCCACGGCGGCACCGAGGCCGGCCAGCACCAGCAGCACCCACGGCCACTTGCGCCGCCCCTTCGGCTTGCCCGGGTCGATGCGCGCGGCCAGTTCCTTGCGGGCCGCGATGGTGTTCTTGGCGAGCTGCTTGCGGGACTGCTCGGTCTTCTTCTCCCACTGCTTGCGCGCCTTGCGGCCGCGCTTGGCGAGTTCCTTGCGGGACATCCCGGTGGCCCGCTGGGCGATGCGCTCCTGCAACTCGTCGGCGGAGTAGCCGTGGTTGGCTAGTTCCTGCTCGGCGAGGGAGGCGGCCTGCTTGGACAGCGCCACCCCGACTTCGCCGGCGCGTTTCGCGCCGTGGCGGGCGGACTTCAAGCCCGTCCCGACCGCCTTGCCCACGCTTTCGCCAGCTCGGGCCATCGCCTTCACCTCGTCCATCGTGTGCCTCCTCGGCCCGGCGTTCGCCGGTCGACTTCGTCGGCCCACGCCCGCGGCGTGGGCACCGCCTGGCAGGCGGCGATCAGCCCCATACTGCACCCAGACACGAGGTTCGGCCTCTTCGATGGCAGGATGGTCTGGTGGCTGAAGACAACGGATCGCTCGTTGGGACGACGGTGACCGCGACCCTGCACACTTCGCAGGGCGACATCCGGATCAACCTGTTCCCCGACAAGGCGCCCAAGACAGTGGCCAATTTCGTGGGCCTCGCCGAAGGAACCAAGGAGTACACCGAACCCAACGCCAAGGGTGAGCGCTCCGGGCCGTTCTACGACGGGGTGATCTTCCACCGCGTCATCTCCGGCTTCATGATCCAGACCGGGGACCCGACCGGCACCGGCCGTGGTGGCCCGGGCTACAAGTTCGGCGACGAGTTCCACCCCGAGCTGCAGTTCACCAAGCCGTACCTGCTGGCGATGGCGAACGCCGGGCCGAACACCAACGGCTCGCAGTTCTTCATCACGGTGGGTGCCACCGCCTGGCTGAACTACAAGCACTCCATCTTCGGCGAGGTCGCCGACCAGGAGTCGCGCAACGTCGTCGACGCGATCGGGAACACCGCGACCGGCCAGCAGGACCGCCCGGTCAACGACATCGTCATCGAGAAGGTCTCGATCGAACGCGGCTGAAACCCGGCCCATTAGGCTTGCTTTTGAAAGCGGCGGTAGCCGCTTGCGGTGTGGGACTCGGCTTGCACCGCCGTGGGTCATCAGGCGTCTTCTCGCCAGGACAGCCCCCGGCGGTGACTGTCGGGGATCCCTCGGCGAGACGACGCCTGAGGTCTTGCTGCCCGCACCGCTGCCCGAGCCATTCGAAGCGGTCTTGACCGGAGAGCAGGTCTGACGTGACTGTTCCGCCCGGATCTCAGCCTGGGGCGGATGGGGCTCCGCCGCAGCTGCCGACCTGCGTCCGGCACCCCGACCGTCCCACCGGGCTGCGCTGCACCCGGTGCGATCGGCCGTCGTGCCCGGAATGCCTGCGTGACGCCGCCGTCGGCCAGCAGTGCGTCGACTGCGTTGCGCAGGGGCAGCGCGGCATGCGGCAGCCGGTGACAGTGGCCGGTGCCCGGCTGCCCGCGAAGCCGATCCTGGTGCCGGTGCTGATCGCGATCAACGTGGCGGTCTTCGCGCTCACCGCGGTGCAGGCCGGCAGCATCCCCGGGAACTCCTCGTCCGCGCTGTTCACCGACTTCGCGCTGTGGCCGATCCTGGTCGCGGGCGGGCAGTGGTGGCGCCTGATCAGTGCCGGATTCCTGCACATCGGGCTGCTCCACCTGGCGATGAACATGATCGCGCTGTGGGTGATCGGCCGGGATCTGGAGCTCCTGCTGGGGCGGCTGCGGTTCGGCGCGGTGTACCTGTTGTCGCTGCTCGGCGGCAGTACCGCGGTTTTCCTGCTCGGCGAAGAGGTGCGGGCGGTGGCCGGCGCGTCCGGCGCGGTGTACGGCCTGATGGGCGGCATCGCGATCGCCGCGCTGCGGCTGAAGGTCAGCCTGCGGCCGGTGCTGGTGGTGATCGCGCTCAACATCGCGGCCAGCGTGGTGATCCCGGGCATTTCCCTGCTGGGGCACATCGGCGGCCTCGTCGTCGGCGTGATCGCGACCGCTGCGCTGGTCTACGCCCCGCGCGAGCGGCAGGTGTTGATCCAGGCGGGTGCGCTCGCGGCGCTGCTGGTGGTGCTGATCGCGATGCTGGTGACGCGCGATCTGCAGTTCGGCAACGTGGTGTGCTTCGGCTCCGGCGAGGAAACCCGCTGCGGCCAGCTCGGTTCCTGACGGGTCAGCGGCGCAGACCGCGGAGCTCGTCCGCGACTTCCTGCGGATCGGCGCCGAGGTCGAGCCTGGTCAGCACGATCAGTTGCGGGTCCGCGTCGAGTTCCAGGGTCTGCACCGTGCGGCCGAGGCGACGATCCTGCCGGACCCGGATCGTCACCGCGGGCCAGGCCCAGTGCCGCCGACCCAGCAACGTCCGCACCGTGATGCCCTCGACGTCCGCGTGCAGTCGCGGTCGGCAGATGCTGCCGTGCGCGGAGGCGGCGGCCAGCGCCAGCACCAGCACGCCGATGAACAGCCGGTCGACCGCCTGCTCGGCGACGAGCCACCACAGCGCCGCGGCCGCGGCGAGCACCCAGCCGCAGGCGACCAGCCCGATCGGCGTCGACCACTGCCGAGATCCGCTCGCATCCACCGTTATCCACCCGCTACCGATGAGTTATCCACAGGAGTTATCCCCACTGGGGATGAGTTACACCTATGTTGTTCGCTGACCGAACGTCAAGAGGTCGACGAGATGAGTGAGGTCCGAAGGGATTGACCCCTTCGGACCTCGACCACGCACCGCTTCTGTGCTAGCGGTCAGCGCCAACGCATAGTCATCAGCAGGCCGACGATCATGAACGCGAATCCGACGGCGAAGTTCCACCCGCCCAGGTCGACCATGAACGGGATCTTGTCGCCGGCGATGTAGTTGATCACCAGCCAGAGCAGCCCGATCACCATCATCCCCAACATCACGATGACGTAGATCGGGTGCGACGGGCCGACCACCTTCGCCTTCACCGGCGTGCGGCGATCGGTCACCGGGGTGGGGGAGTCCTTCTTGCGGACCTTGGACTTCGGCATGGTGTCCTCGCCAGGTGATGCGGCATCGTGCGCCGTGTGCTCGGGCGGTCACCGCACCTCGAGCTCCGGCGCCCGAGGGCGCGCGCAACTTCTCGCGATGCGGCTCGTTTTCCAGCTACCACGTTAACGTAATCACAGCGTTGATCTACCCCGTGGTCCCAGCCGTGACCGGAGAGGAACACCGTGGCTTCGTCGGAGCTGATGGTGGCGCCACCCCCGGAGAGCCGGCCCGCACGGCTGCGCACGGCGCTGCACGTTCTCGGCGAACTGCTGATCATCGCGGGACTGGTGTTGCTGCTGTTCGTCTTCTACGCCGTGTACGTCACGGACTGGTTCACCGCGCGCAGGCAGGCCGAGGCCACCGATCAGCTGCAGGTCCAGTGGCAGCACCCGCCGCCGGTGGCGGAGCCGCCAGCACCGGTCGTCGGCGCCGGGTTCGCGCAGCTGCACATCCCGGCATTCGGGCCGGACTTCCGGTTCGTCGTGCTGGAGGGCACCGACGCGAAGACGCTGGCCGCCGGGCCCGGGCACTACGTCGGCACGGCGTGGCCCGGTGAGCAGGGCAACTTCTCCGTCGCCGGACACCGGATCGGCAAGGGCGCGCCGTTCAACGACCTCGACCGGCTGCGCTCCTGCGACGCGCTGGTCGTCGAGACCGCGACGCACTGGTACGTCTACCGCGTGCTCCCGATTGCCGACGAGGTCGCGGGCTGGAACGGGCACGGGGCGGACCCGAAGTGCTCGGGCGTGGCGCCCATCGGCGGGCCGTACGAGCAGGCGGTCGGCCGGGGCATCGTCCTCCCGGAGCAGGGCGAGGTGATCTTCCCGGTGTCCGGGCAGCCGCCGGAGCTGCTGCCGCGCGACCGGCAGACCCGGCTGATCACCCTCACCACCTGCCACCCGGAGTTCTCCGCCAAGCAGCGGCTGATCGTGCACGGCGTGCTGGCCAAGCAGTACCCCAAGGACCCCGCGCATCCCGGGCTGCGTCCCGCCGAGCTGGAGGAACGCTGATGTACGGGTGGATCTGGCGACACCTGCCGGGCGGGACCGCAGCGAAGGCCGCACAGGCCGCGCTGCTGGCCGCGGTCGTCGTCGCGCTGCTTGTTCCCGCAGATCGAACCGATGCTGCCGTTCAACGATGTCACGACCAGGTGAAAAGCCAGCCCGGGTGGCCGTGCTTGGCTCTTCCTTGTCTTTGAAGCGGCGCCAGCCGCTTAGCCCGCCTACGCAGCTTGCACCGCCGCAGGTTCTCAGACTGTGCCCGCCCCAAGGGGGCTCTCGGCGAGGACAGCCCCGACGCGACGTATTGGACATACGTGTGTCGCCAGGCGGCGGCCGTAACTCCCGCAGGGGGGCCGCTACCTGCACCGCCAAGCAAAACGAGCCTGGAAACAGATTTTGCCACCCGCGTACCCTGGCGGGGTGCGTGTACTCGTCGTCGATAACTACGACAGCTTCGTCTACAACCTCGTGCAGTACCTCGCGCAGTTGGGCGCGGACTGCGTCGTGCGCCGCAACGACGTCGTCACCGACGACGACGTTGCCGCCGCCGACGGCGTCCTGCTCAGCCCTGGTCCGGGGACGCCGGATCGCGCCGGGCGCACGATGGAGCTGATCGAGCGCTGCTCCGCCGAGCGCAAGCCGGTGTTCGGCGTGTGCCTCGGGCACCAGGCCGTCGGCGCCGTGTGGGGCGGGGTCGTCGAGCGGGCGCCGGAGCTGCTGCACGGCAAGGTCAGCGAGATCCACCACTCCGGGACCGGCGTGTTCGCCGGGCTGCCGGAGCCGTTCATCGCGACCCGCTACCACTCGCTGATCGTCCGCGCGGACACCATCCCGGACGACTTCGAGATCACCGCGAAGACCGCGACCGGCATCGTGATGGGCATGCGGCACCGGGAGCTCCCGGTGGAGAGCGTCCAGTTCCACCCCGAGTCGGTGCTCACCGACGGCGGCCACCGGATGCTGGCGAACTGGATGGCCTCGGCCGGTCACTCGGTGGACGAGCACCTGGTCGCCGAGCTCGAACAGGGCATGCGCCAGGTCGCCGCCGCCGCCCGGCGCTGACCCGAATCAAGCCCGGGCGCGCTTGCGGTAGCCGTCCAGGACGTCCTGGCGGAGCAGCGCGCCGAAGCCCGCGGCCTCCAGCCGCAGACCCAGTTGGGCCTCGTCGAGGCCGAGCTCGGTCGCGGTGCGCCCCAGGTGCCAGTCGTTGGCGGCCAGCCGGCTGAGCAGGTGACCTCGGCGGACCTGGTTCTCCGAGAGCCGGAACGTCTTGAGGTACGCGGTCCGGCCCCGGTCGTCGGTGATGGCCTCGCCGATGTGGTTCTCCTGCTTGAGGCGGAACGGCGGCAGGAACCGGGAGAGCGTGAAGCGACCCATCCGGTAGACCGTCTGCCACGTGCGATCCTGCTCCAGCAGGCCGGTGGCCATGGTCGTGTCGTGGAAGTCCGCCCAGGAGCGTTCCTGCTCGTCGACCGCCGCGCGCAGGTCGGCCAGGGAGCGGATCCGCGCGTCGGCGATGTCGGCCCGGAAGTCCTGCACCGGCGGCATCAGCATCGCGTACTGGTAGATCAGCTCGCCGTACAAGTCCTGCAGCAGCGTCGGGTGGAGCGCGCGGTAGTCGTCGGGATGCGGAACCACGAACGCGGCGGCGAGCGCGTCGGCGACGTAGAGCAGCACACCGCACTGGCCGGGGTGGATCTCGAAAACCCGCAGCGCATCGTCGAGCCCGGCCACGGCGGCACCCATGTACGCCGCCTCCACGCGAGGGGAGAGCCCCTGCCGGATCGCGCGCTGCGACCACTCCTCCCAGGCGATCGACGGCCCGCCGAAGTGCAGCGACAGGAAGCCCTCCAACGCCAGGTGCAGGGGGAGGAACCGCAGCCGGTCGGGGTCTTCGCGGCGGGCCATCTTGCGGTGGAAGCGCAGGCCCATCGTGGCGGCCGGCGGCTGGTTCTCGGTGAGCTGCGTGCCGTAGGCGGCGGCCGGAGTGCCGTCGCCGGTCCACGTGGCGACGAAGCCGTGCGGGACGTAGGAGATGTAGGTCCGCCGCGGGCCGACCTCGACCACTCCCGCCACATCGCCGTACAGCTGCGGATGCAGGCGGAGGTCGTCGACGGGTTCCGCGCGCACCAGCGGTACCAGGCGGACGGCGCCCCAGACCTGGGAGGGGCGGGTGTCCAGGCCGGTCAGGTCCGGGTCGGTCATCGCGCCCGCTCCCGCATCCGGGCCGCGCGGGTGTCCAGGTAGCCGGTCAGCTCGGCCAGGCCGGTGCGGCCCTCCGCGAACTGGGCGAGCTCCACCAGCGCGGGGAGGTCCTCGGCGTCGCGGACGCCCACGGCGGGCACGGCCGTCGACACGCGGCGCACGTCGAAACCGGTCGCGTCGTACACCGGGTTCAGGTGCACGACGCTGGTGCGGTGGTTCGGGTCGAGCCGGGTGCGCCAGATGCGGAGCACCTCGTCGGCCAGCCCCGGCGGCGCGTTGTCCCATCCGTCGGAGACGATCACCAGGCGCTCGGGGCCGGTGTCCAGCGCGTCCAGGATCCGCCGGCCCAGGGGCATCGGCCCGTGGGGACGGGCCAGCAGCGCGTCGGTCCGGCCCGAGGCCCACAGCCCGGTGTAGTCGGCGGCGAGGGCCGCGAGGAGGTAGTGGCAGGCCAGGGCCACCGCGAGCGGCCGACGGCGCTTCTGCCCCGAACCGGATGCGGAGAAGCTGTCGTCCAGGACGGCGGTGACCTTGCCCCAGCTTCCCTGGTGGGAGCCGGCCACCCGGCCGGCGGCCGCCGCCAGGGCGCGGGCCAGCTCGCCGCGTCGGTGGATCCGGTCCTCGACCGGCAGGGAGAGCACGTAGGAGGCCAACCGCGTCAGCGGCATCCCGGCCAGGTCCGCCTGGACGGCGGCCCCGTTCTTGCGCGCGGACTCCTGCAGCCGCAGGGTTTCCAGGCGGGTCATCCGCGGCGCTATGCGCTGCAGGAAGACGTCCCGAGGGATGCCGCGCCGGGCGGCGAAGCCTGCCGCGGCCGTGAAGGGCAGCTCGTACAGGGCCGCCTGCTCGTAGTGCGCGCGGCGCCACGTCTCCAGGATCGGCGTCGCGTACTGCGGGCGGGTCAGCGGCGCGAACACGAAGGTGCCCAGCTCGTCGCCGGCCGGGACCAGGTGCGCGTGCCGGAGGGTCCGCTTTAGCCCGTTGCGGTACTTCACGGCGTCGAAGGCCAGGTCAGGGCGGGCGGACAACCAGTCGCGCATGATCGCGCGGGTCCGGCGGTTGTTCACCTTCGCCCGGCGCAGTGCGCCGAACAGCCCGTACACGCGCTGCGGCGGCAGCATCGCCAGCCGGCCCGCGATCAGCCGGCCCTCGCTGCGCCGCTGGTCGGCAGTGGCCTCGCCAGCGGTCTCCAGCAGCCGCCGGATGATGAGGGCCGCGTTGTGGTCGTTGATGTCGAGCGCGAGGACGCCTGCGTACAGGTCGCGGTAGCTCCCCAGCATGTACTCGCGGAGGAAGTCCAAGGACAGCCGCTGCTCGTCGGCGTCGGTGTGGAACTCGCGCTGGCCGGTGGACGTGATCGCCGCGTTTACGAAGAGAAGCACGTCCTCGGCCGCGAGGAGGTCCGCGCGCGAATCCATCCGGCTCTCTCTTCGTGGGTGTGGGAGCCGACCGGGGAATGGGGGCACGAGCTGCGAATCATTGCTTCAGAGGCACGTTCCGGAAGTCGCGCCGGAGTCCCGCGGTCGGCTTCCGGATGCTAACAAGATCTTGCGGGGCGTCCCACGGAATTTCCGCCGCCAAGCACCGGAAACGAAGAAGGGCACCTGCTACCGGTCATACCGGCAAAGGTGCCCTTCCTCGTCGAAGAGGTCAGTCGAACGGTGGGATGAGGCCGCCGTGGTTGGGAGTGCTGGTGGTCGGGCTGGTGGTGTAGTCGCCCACGTACAGCGTCACCGACTGGTCCTTGCCCACCTTCTGCCCGGCGGACGGCGACGAGCTGACCACCTTGCCGTCCAGGTTCTTGTCCGCAGTCGGCTGGTCGGTCTCGATGATGCTGCCGTTCCAGCCGCGGTCCCGCAGGGCCTGCTCGGCCTCGCTGGGCGTCATGCCGACCAGCGACGGCATGCTGATCTGCCCGCCGTTGGACACCACCAGGACGACCTCGGAGTTCGGCTTCGCCTTGCTGCCGCCCGACGGGGACTGCTCCAGCACGGTGCCCAGCGGCTGGTCGGAGTCGCGGTCCTGCTTGGTGACCTTGAACCCGGCACCGACCAGGTAGGCCTTCGCCGTGTCGAAGGGCATGCCGACCACGTTCCGGACGTCGAGCAGCTGGGGTTCCTTGCCGATCACGACGGAGATCGTGGTGCCCTGGGTGACGGTCTCGCCTCGCCGGTCCCAGTCAATGACCTTGCCGACCTGCTTGGGGTCGTCGGTCTCGCGGTACTCCGGCGTCAGCCCCTGCTTGAGCCCGGCCTCCTCCAGCCGTTGCGAGGCGTCGTTGATGCTCAGGCCGGTCAGGTCCGGCACCAGCACGCTGGCCGGCCCGGTCCCGGCGCAGAGCTTGATCGGCTGGTTCTCCTTGACGATCTGCGAGCCCGCCGGCGGGCTCTGGCTGACGACCTTGTTGATGTCGTCGACGCTGGACGGGGCCAGGCACCAGGTGAGCCGCCACTGCTTGGAATCGGCCTCAGCCTGCGCCGCCGCCCGGGTCATGGAGATGAAGCTCGGCGCCGCTTCCGTCTTCGGCTCCGAGGTGAATGCCCAGGTCGCCAGCCAGGCGGCGAGCGCGAACACGAGCACGCAGGCCGCCGTGACCAGCGCGATCATCCGGTGCTTGCGGCGCTTGCGGTCGCCTTCGGTGTCGACCTCGTCCGGTTCCCGCTCGACCGACCGGTGGCGGCCCGGCGTCATCAGCTCGGTCGCAGAGTTCTGCGTGAGCATCGCCGTCCGCTCGTCCTCGGACATGATCATCGGCGCCTTCGGGCGCTGCCCGGAGAGCACCCGCACCAGGTCGGCCCGCATCTCCGCGGCCGACTGGTAGCGGTTCGCCGGGTTCTTGCTCAGCGCCTTGAGCACCACGGCGTCCAGCGAGGCCGGCGTCGTCGGGGTGACGTCGGAGGGCTTGCGCGGTTCCTCCCGGACGTGCTGGTAGGCGACCGCGACCGGCGAGTCACCGGTGAACGGCGGCTCCCCGGTGAGCAGCTCGAACAGCACGCAGCCGGAGGCGTAGACGTCGCTTCGCGCATCCACCGCCTCGCCGCGGGCCTGCTCCGGCGACAGGTACTGCGCGGTTCCTATCACCGCGGCGGTCTGCGTCACCGCAGCCTGCCCGTCGGCCAGCGCGCGGGCGATGCCGAAGTCCATCACCTTCACGGCGCCGCCGCGGGTGATCATGATGTTGGCGGGCTTGACGTCCCGGTGCACGATGCCGTGCCGGTGGCTGAAGTCCAGCGCGGCCGACGCGTCCGCCATGACCTCCATGGCCCGGCGCGGCGTCAGCGGACCCTCGGTCTTGACGATGTCGCGCAGCGTCCGGCCGTCGACGTACTCCATCACGATGTACGGCAGCGGCCCGCTCTCGGACTCGGTCTCGCCGGTGTCGTAGACGGCCACGATCGCCGGGTGGTTCAGCGCCGCCGCGTTCTGCGCCTCGCGGCGGAACCGCAGCTGGAACGTGGGGTCGCGGGCGAGGTCGGCGCGGAGGATCTTCACCGCCACGTCGCGGCTCAACCGGGTGTCGCGGCCGCGGTGCACCTCGGACATACCGCCGTAGCCGAGAGTCTCACCGAGCTCGTAGCGGTTGGACAGAAGTCGAGGTGAACTCATCGAAGCGTCGTTCCGATCCTTGTCAATGATCGTCCCATCATGCCGAGTCGGCCCATCCGGTCGATGCCAGGCGGGCGACCGGCGGTGTTCCCCCGAGGTTCGTGTCCGGCCAACCCGCCGGCGCCGCCCCGATCCCGGGCGCGAGCCGTAGCGAAGTCTGGCCCAAAGCCGCTGCCGAATCCAGGTTGTGCGTTGTCACATTGCCGGATCCGACCAATCCCTCGTCGCGGTTGACCACCCAGTACGTGGCCACGCCGACGGCGACCAGCAAGGCTATCGCGAGCACCGCCACCAGTAGCCAGACGACGATCTTGTTCGTGCGCGGCGCCGCCGCCTGCGGAGGTGGCAGTTGCGGGGCCGGTGCCTGCGGCGGGATCAGCCCCGGTGGGTAAGTGTTGCCCATCGGCGGCAGTTGCGCGGGCATCTGGTGCACGCCCGTGTTCGGCACGGCGACGTTCAGCTGCTGCTGCCGCTGCTGCGGCACCACCAGCGAGGACGGCGTGGGCAGCGGCCGGCCGGCGCGCACCGCGGCGACGGCGTTGGCGAACTCGCCGCCGTCGGCGTAGCGCCGCCGCGGGTCCTTCGCCAGCGTCGCCTCGATCAGCGCCCGCACGCCCGGCGGCACGTCCGGCGGTAGCGGCGGCGCGATCTCGCGGATGTGCATCATCGCGACCGTCACCGCGTTCTCGGACAGGAACGGGCGGTGTCCCATCAGGCACTCGTAGCCGACCACGGCCAGCGAGTACACGTCGCTGGACGGCGTCGCGTCGTCACCGAGCGCCTGCTCCGGCGCGATGTAGTGCGCGGTGCCCATCACCATTCCCGAGCGGGTCACCGGTGCCGCGTCGGCCGCCTTCGCGATGCCGAAGTCGGTCAGCTTCACCTTGCCCTCGGGCGTGATCAGGATGTTGCCCGGCTTGACGTCCCGGTGCACCAGGCCGCGTTCGTGCGCGGCCTGCAGCGCCCGCCCGGCCTGCTCCAGCATGTCCAGCGTGTGGTCGGTGTTTATCCGGCGCTCGCGGGCCAGGATCGCGGCCAGCGGCTCGCCCTCGACCAGCTCCATCACCAGGTACGCGGTGTCCTCCGGACCATCCGGGATGGCGGCGGTCTCACCGTAGTCGTGCACCGCGGCGATCCCCGGGTGGTTCAGCGACGCGGTGGTGCGGGCCTCGGTGCGGAAGCGGTGCAGGAACTCGGCGTCGCCGCACAGCTCCGCCTTGAGCACCTTTATGGCGACGGTCCGGTCCAGCCGGACGTCCACCGCCTGCCACACCTCGCCCATCCCGCCGACGGCGATCCGCTGGCCGAGCCGGTACCGGTCGGCGAGTAACTGGCCGGTGGTCAGCACGGGTCAGCCACCCCCCTGCAGACCGGCCCGGATGACCGCGCGGCCGATCGGGGCGGCGATCGAGCCACCCGTGGCCTCGGTGCCCTCGTCGCCGCCGTTCTCGACGATCACCGCGACGGCGATGGACGGGTTCTCCGCCGGGGCGAACGCGACGTACCAGCCGTGCGGCTGGTCCTTGGCGTCGCCGTGCTGGGCGGTACCGGTCTTCGAGGCGATCTCGACGCCGGAGATCTTGCCGTCGCCCTTGGTGTTCTTCTCCGACTGGATCATCATGTCGCGCAGCATCGCGGCGACCTCCGGCGAGACGGCCTCGCTCATCTCTTCCGGCTTGAGGGTGTCCAGCTCGGACATGTCCGGGGCGCGGGTCGCCTTCACCAGCTGCGGCTTCATCAGCTTGCCGCCGTTGGCGATCGCGGCGGCCATCATCGCGTTCTGCATCGGCGTGACGCGGACGTCGCGCTGTCCGATGCCGCTCTGGTACAGCGAGGCCGAGTCGGCCATCGGGCCGAGGTCCGACTTGGCGACGGTCATCGGGATCTGCAGGTCCTGACCGAAGCCGAACGCGGCGGCGGTTTCGCGCATCTTGTCCGGCCCGAGCTCCCCGGCGATCTTGGCGAACGCGGTGTTGCAGGAGTGCGCCAGCGCCTTGGTCAGGGTGTTGCCCGCGCACTGCTTGCCGCCGTAGTTCGGCAGCTGCGTGCTGCTCTGGGGCAGCGTGATCGACGCGGCGTCCTCGACCGTGCTGTTCGGGTTGTACCCGTTCTCCAGCGCGGCGGCCGTGGTGATCAGCTTGAACGTCGAACCGGGCGGGTAGATCTCGGACACCGACCGGTTCGCCATCGGCCGGTCCTTGTCGGCGTCCAGCTTGTTCCACTCCGAGGCGACGGCGTTGTTGTCCACCGCGGCCAGCGGGTTCGGGTCGTAGGACGGCGCGTTGACCATCGCCAGGATCTCGCCGGTCGACGGGTTCAGCGCCACGACCGAGCCCTGGAAGCCCTTCTTGGTCAGCTGGTCGTAGGCGACCTGCTGCATCGCCGGGTTGATGGTCAGCTCCACGCTGCCGCCGCGCGGCTCGCGCCCGGTGATCATGTCGGACAGCCGGCCGAACGCCATGCTGTCGTCCGTGCCGTTGAGGATCTTGTCCTCGGCGCGCTCGATGCCGTTGGAGCCGTAGTAGAACGAGTAGAACCCGGTCACCGGCGCGTACACCGGCCCGTTCGGGTAGGTGCGCAGGAACTTGAAGCGGTCGTGCTCGTTGGCGACCGAACTGACCAGCGACTGGCCGTGGGCGGTGATCTGCCCGCGCTCCCGCGCGTACTCCTCGTACAGCGTCCGCTTGTTGAGCGCGTGGTCGCGCAGCTCATCGGCCTGGATGACCTGCACGTACGTCGCGTTGCCCATCAGCAGCACGACCATCACCATCATCGCCAGCGCCACCCGGCGCAGCGGCTTGTTCATCGGGGACGCTCCACCAATTCGGTATGTGCCTCCGCGATCGGGGCCTGCTTGGGCTTCGGCTTCGCGGGCGCCTGCGGGCGACGCGCGGCGTCGGAGACCCGCAGCAGCAGCGCGATCAGCATGTAGTTGGCCAGCATCGACGAACCGCCCGAGGCGAGGAACGGTGCGGTGAGACCGGTCATCGGGATCAGCCCGGTGGAACCGCCGGTGACCACGAACAGCTGCAGCGCCATGGTGAACGACAGGCCGCCGGCGAACAGCTTGCCGAACGAGTCGCGCACCGCCAGCGCGCTGCGCAGCCCGCGCATCATCAGCAGCAGGTACAGCATCAGCAGCGCCATCAGCCCGGTCAGGCCGAGCTCCTCGGCCAGCGACGGGATGATGAAGTCGCTGAACGACAACGGGGTCAGGTTCGGCATGCCCGAGCCCAGCCCGGAGCCGCCGATCCCGCCGTTGGCCATGCCGAACAGGCCGGAACGCAGCTGGTCGTTCGCCGGCCCCTCGGACAGCGGGTCCAGCCAGGTGTTCACCCGGGCCTGGACGTGGTCGAACAGGTTGAAGGCGATGACGCAGCCGAGCGCGAACATCGACAGGCCCAGGAACACCCACACCGCGCGCTCGGTGGCGATGTAGATCATCACCAGCACGATGCCGAAGAACAGCAGCGAGGTGCCCAGGTCCTTCTCCAGCACGACGATGCCGATGGACAGCAACCACGCCGCGATGACCGGAGCCAGGTCCCGCGGGCGCGGCCAGTCCACGCCGAGGAACCGCTTGCCTGCCGTGGTGAACAGCTCCCGCTTGGACACCAGGAACGAGGCGAAGAACACCAGCAGCAGGAGCTTGGCGAACTCGTTCGGCTGGATGGACACGAAGCCCAGGTTGATCCACAGCTTCGCGCCGTTGGCCTCGGAGATGCTCGCCGGCAGCAGGCCGGGCAGCGCCAGCAGCGCCAACCCGACGAAACCGCAGGTGTAGCCGTACTGCGCCAGCGTCCGGTGGTCCTTGACGAACACCAGCACCAGGATGAACAGCACCACGCCCGCCGTGGTGAACACGATCTGCTTGGGCGTGTACGGGGCGCCCACCACCGGTGCCAGGTCGAGCCGGTGCAGCATCACCAGGCCCATCCCGTTGATCAGCGACACCAGCGGCAGGATCAGCGGGTCCGCGTACGGCGCCCAGCGGCGCACGCCGAAGTGCGCCGCGCCGTAGAGCGCGAGGAACGCGAACCCGTAGTAGAAGAGCTCCCGGGAGATCGTCTGCTCCTGCGCGAGTTCCACGAGGATCAGCGCGAAGGTGACGATCACCGCCGAGCAAACCAGCATGAACAGCTCGGTGCCCCGCCGAGTATCGACTCGGGGGGCCCCGCTGGCAGCTCCGGTCGTAGCGGCCGGTTGTGCCATCAACTCACCATCCGGCAGGTCACGCCCGGTTTCTGCTCCTCCGTCTGCAGCGGGGTGGCGTCCGGAGTGGACTCGGGCGGCCGAGGCTGGCCCGGCTGCCCCGGCGGCGGCTGCGTCACCGGTGGCGGCGGCGGCGACGGGGGTTCCGGCTGCTGGCATTCCGGCAGCAGCGCCGTCATCCGAAGCCGCCGCATCGCGTCGCGGGCCTCCTGCAGCCCGTTGACCTCAGTGATGCCGTTGCGGACGTCCGGCCGCTGCGCTTCCTGCAGGTCGGTCACCTTGATCGGCGTGCAGTCCTGTGCCGAATCCGACGGGCAGGACGTCTCGACCTGCCAGTTCAGCGAAACGCCCAGCATGCTGCCCTGCACGCCTTGGTAGATCACCACCTCGTCGGCGCGGTTCGCGCCGATGTAGTACTGGTTGAGCACCCACCAACGCCCGACCAGTGCGATTGCCGCCAACACGATGAGCACGCCGCACATCACCAACAGCGAACGCAGCCAGCGACGCTTGCGCGGCTGCTCCGGAGGGGGTGAGGTGGGCTCGAAACGCTGCGGCTGCGGCCGCGGCATGGTCACCGCGGATGCGCGCGCCGCCGACGAATCGGGTTGCGGATGCTCATCGCCATTTCCCGCCGCGCCCCCGACGATCGGGGCGTCGTCGCCGAACTCGACGTCGACGACGTCGGCGATGATCACGGTCACGTTGTCCGGACCACCGCCCTTGAGGGCGAGCTCGATCATTCGGTCCGCGCATTGCTGCGGGTCCGGGATGCGCAGCGCCTCCGCCATCGTCTCGGTGCTCACCGGCCCGGTCAGGCCGTCCGAGCAGAGTAGGTAGCGGTCGCCGGCGCGGGCTTCCCGGATCGCCAGGCTCGGTTCCACCTCGTGGCCGGTCAACGCGTGCAGCAACAGCGAGCGCTGCGGGTGGTTGGCGGCCTCCTCCTCGGTGATCCGGCCTTCGTCGATCAGCGACTGCACGAAGGTGTCGTCGTGGGTTATCTGGGTCAGCTCGCCGCCGCGGACCAGATAGGCCCGGGAGTCGCCGATGTGCACCAAGCCCAGCTTGCTGCCTGCGAACAGCACAGCGGTGAGCGTGGTGCCCATCCCCTCCAGGTCCGGGTCGTTGGCCACCAGCTCGGCGATCGCACCGTTGCCGGCCAGCACCGCACCGCGGAGCTGCCCGAGCAGGTCATCGCTCGGCTCGTCGTCGTCCAACGGCGCCAACGCCGCGATGACGACCTTGCTGGCGACCTCACCGGCGGCATGTCCACCCATGCCGTCCGCGAGGGCGAGTAGTCGTGGGCCGGCATAGACCGAGTCCTGGTTGTTGGAGCGCACCAGGCCGCGGTCGCTGCGGGCTGCGTAGTGAAGGACGAGGGTCATGAGCGCAGCTCGATCACCGTCTTGCCGATTCTGATCGGAACGCCGAGCGGGACCTTGGTCGGCCCCGTGACCTTCGCCCGATCGAGGTATGTGCCGTTAGTGGAGCCTAGATCCTCCACGTACCAATCGGAGCCTCGAAGTGACAATCTCGCGTGTCGTGTCGACGCGTAGTCGTCGTCGAGGACCAACGTGGAGTCGTCGGCGCGGCCGATCAGGATCGGCCGGCCGTCCAGGGAGATGCGCGTGCCGGCCAGAGCGCCGTGCGTCACCACCATCTGGCGGGGCGCCTTGCTCTTGCCCCGGGCCTGCTTGCCCGGGAGCCGACTCGCACCTGGAATCGGGACCCGCATCCCGGACGCCGAGTAAAGATCCGAGCGAACCACGCGAAGCGCAGCCAGCACGAACAACCAGAGCAGGGCGAGAAACCCTGCTCTGGTCAGCTGAATCACCAGCTCTGGCACTTGTTGTGAACGCTCCTACTCGTGTCCGGACGCGGATTCCGCGCTCAGGCCTGCTGAGCCCGGAAGATCAGGGACGAGTGGCCCACCCTGATCACGTCGCCGTCTGCCAACTGCCAAGTTTGCACCGGCGTGCCGTTCACCGTGGTGCCATTCGTCGAACCGAGATCGGCCAACATCGCGCTCTGGCCGTCCCAGGTGATCTCGATGTGCTTGCGCGACACACCGGTGTCCGGCAGGCGGAACTGACCCTCCTGGCCCCGGCCGATGATGTTCGAGCCGTGCTGCAGCGTGTACGAGCGGTTCGAACCGTCGTCGAGGTGCAGCGTCGCGGTCATCTGCGCGCGCGGGCCGCCCGCGGCGAAACCGCCGCTCTGCGGGAAGGCACCGCCGGGCTGCTGGCCGTAGCCCTGGTCCGGGAAGCCGCCGGACTGCGGGTACGCCCCGCCCGGCTGCTGGCCGTAGCCCTGGTCGAAACCGGGCTGCGCGTAGCCCTGGTCGTAACCCTGCTGCGGCGGCTGGCCGTAGCCCTGGTCGTAGCCCTGCTGCGGCGGCTGACCGTAACCCTGGTCATAAGCGGCGGGCTGGCCATAGCCGCCCTGGTCGTAGCCCTGCTGAGGCGGCTGGCCGTAACCCTGGTCATAGCCCTGAGGCTGCTGGCCATAGCCCTGGTCGTAACCGGCGGGCTGGCCGTAGCCGCCCTGGTCGTAACCGGGCTGCTGCTGGCCGTAGCCCTGGTCGTAGCCCTGCTGAGGCGGCTGGCCGTAACCCTGGTCATAGCCCTGCTGCGGCTGCTGGCCGTAGCCGCCCTGGTCGTAACCGGGCTGCTGCTGGCCGTAACCCTGGTCATAACCGGGCTGCTGCTGCGGCTGCTGGCCATAGCCGTAGTTGGGGTCTTGGCCTTGGCCGTAACCCTGGTCGTAGCCGTACTGCCCCTGCTGGTTGTACGGATCTCCCTGGGGGTAGTGGCCTGGTGGCTGGCTCATGGGTCGGTCTCCTGCGGTACGCGGTTGTGCCGGCCGTCGAGTCACGTCGGGGTCGACGGTCGAGCTGATTCGAAACTGTCCCGTGTGCAGCGTCTCAGAGCGCTCCAGGGAGACTACGACGTCACCATATGTGTCCCACCCCTGCTCGGTGAGATGCTCCTGAACGCAGTCGGCGAGGAGGTCGGTCACCCGGGCCTCATCACCAGTGAGTCGATCGTGGTCGGACGGGCTCAGTTGCACAACGTAGTGGTTACAAGCGAGCAACCGTCCCCCGGCGAGCTCCCGAACCTGCAGCTCGGCTTCCCGCTGCAGAGCCTGGGCGACCTCCTGAGGGACGACCTTTCCGCCGAACACGCGCGCAAAGCCGTTACCGACGATGCCTTCGAGTCGGCGCTCAAAGCGCTGCACGAGGCCCACGGCAAAATCCCTTCACGCGTACGACTCCTAGCGACCATCGTATCTGGGCCAACGGGTCAAGACACCGCCCTGTTCCCAACTCGTCCAACCCCCCGCCGAACCCCCTCGTCAGCCCGTGCTAATCTTCTTCTCGCCAACAGGGCAGCGGGAAGCGAAAGCGACCCCGGTGCCAAGGGCCGGAAGTGAGCAAGGTAAGCTTCCAGCCAGCCACGGGCGAGTGGCGGAATGGCAGACGCGCACGGTTCAGGTCCGTGTGTCCGAAAGGACGTGAGGGTTCAACTCCCTCCTCGCCCACTCGGAAGGCCCCTCCCGGCTCATGCTTCGCCGGGAGGGGCCTTCCTTATTATTTTGCGGGGGCCGAGCCCCCGCAGACCCCCACGGTGCGGTGGGCGCTTCTCGTGGTGCTCCTCCCTTTCCGGGCGTTCCCGGCCTGCTCAGCGACCAGCCTGTGGGGTACGTCGCTTCCTTCCTCCTTATTCGGCTCTTCGCTTGGCTCTTCGCTTGGCTCCTTGCCTGGCTTCGTGTCTCGGTCCTTGCTGCTCTTCGTCGTTTCTCTCCGGTGGCTTGCCTTCTTCGCCTCGTTTTCCTCGTCGCGTGCTTCGCGCTCCTCGGCTGGCCGGCTTCTCGCTGCTTGCTTGTCGGGTTCTTTGGTGGCGGGTTTTGTGGCGCTTCTTTCCTTTCTTGGTGCTCTGCTGGTCCTGCCGGTGCCGGGTCGTGAGTGTTTTGGGCTGCTGTAGCGCTCCAAAGCGCTCACGGCCCCGTGACCAGCGGAAACTTCGCCTTTCTGTGCTCGGGGTGTGGTGAAGGTCGCTTTTCCTGCTCGTTGTTGGGTTTTTCGTTCGTCGGCCCTCTCTTCTGCGGGTGGTTTGGGGGGTTTGGGGCTTTGGGGTCGGGTTCTTCTTCAGCGGACAGCGAACAGGTTTCTTCGTTGCGCTCGGTTGTACGGTTTCCGTGTGGTCGGTCCGGTTCTGGGGCTTGATGAGGTTGCTTCCGTTGCCGCTCGCGCACATCTCGGGCAGGTCGACAAGGCCGGGCGGCCTTACGTCGAGCACTTGGCCGCCGTTGCCTCCGGTGTTCAGGCCCGGGGCGGCAGTGATGCGCAGGTCGCCGCGGCCTGGTTGCACGATGCCGTCGAGGACGACGCTCTTTCCGAGGAGTGGTTGCTGGCCGCTCCGCTGTTGCCCGAGACCAAGGCGATCGTGCTGGCTGTGACGAAGCGGGCCGGCGAGGATCCCGGCGACTACGCGGCCCGGATCTTGGGAACTCCTGGAGCGTTGCTGGTGAAGGAGGCCGATCTGGCGCACAACGCCGATCCCGCGCGGTTGGCCGTGCTGGACGCGGCGACGCGGGAGCGGCTCGAACGGAAGTACGCGCGGATGCGGTCGCTGCTCGGGTTGTGAGCTGACGGGAGGACTTCCGTGACTCGGTGGGAACAACTCGGCCTGGAGTGGCAGGAGACCGGGCATCCCGACGCTCCCGTTCTCGTGCTGTCCAACGCCCTCGGCTGCACCTGGGAGATGTGGGATCCGCAGCTCGACGCGCTCAACAGCGCGTACCGCGTGGTTCGGTACAACCAGCGCGGGCACGGCGAATCCCCGGTGCTGCCCGGCCCCTACACGCCCGCCGGCCTCGGTGCCGACGTTCTCGCGCTGCTCGACCACCTGGCGGTGCCGAGGGCTTCGTTCATGGGTTCCTCGCTCGGCGGGATGATCGGGTTGTGGCTGGGTGCGCACGCCGGCGACCGCATCGAGGCGTTGACCATCTGCTGCAGCTCAGCCTGGTTGGGGCAGAAGCAGGTCGAGCTCGACCGGGCCACCGCCGCCCGCGAGCACGGCACCAACGAGCTGGTCTCGCCGACCATCGAGCGGTGGTTCACCTCGTACTTCCGCGAGTGGCACGTCGAAACCGCCATCTACTCCGCGATGATCGCCAGCACCGACGACGAGGCGTACGCGCTGTGCTCGGAGCTGATCGGCCGCGTTGATCTGCGCGCCGACCTGCCCGCCATCACCGCGCCGACGCTCGTCGTCGCCGGGGCCGAAGATCCCGCCACGCCGCCGGAGCACAGCGCCGCGATCGTCGCCGGGATCGGCGCCAACGCCCGGCTGGAAGTGCTTCCGCACGCCGCGCACCTGGCGAACGTCGAACAGGCCGAGGCGTTCACCGAGCTGCTCGGCCTCGCCTGATGATCGCTGGCGATACCTCGTCGGTGCGACGTAAAACAGATCTTGGCGACAGCCGCCGACTGTGCTGGGCTTTGCGCATCGTCCGGGTCGAAACCGGAGGCGGGCATGTGGATGTCCTCGCAGCCGCCCAGCCCGCCCTCGCAGCTTGCTCCGCTACGGCACCGCGACGCAGAAGAGTTCGGCGACAGCACCTGCACTGGAGGAAGTCATGGCGGGCAATAGCCGGGATCCTGGCCGGTCGGTCACGGCTCGGGCGCTCAGCGTCCTCACCGCCTTCGACATCGACCACACCCGGCTCACCCTCACCGCCATCGCCCGGCGCGCGGAGATCCCGCTGGCCACCGCGCACCGGCTGGTCCGCGAGCTGGAGATGTGGGGCGCGCTGGAGCGCGACGGCGAAGGCCGCTACGCGATAGGCCTGCGGCTGTGGGAGATCGGGCTGCTGGCTCCGGTGAACAGCCGGCTCCGCGAGATCGCCCTGCCGTACATGCAGGAGCTGTGCCAGAACACCCACGACAACGTCCACCTCGCGGTCCGCGACGGGATGGAGGTCGTGTACGTCGAGAAGCTCACCACGCCGCGGGCGGTGCCGATCATCTCGCGCAGCGGCGGCCGGCTGCCGCTGCACTCGACCGGCGTCGGCAAGGTGCTCCTCGCGCATGCGCCGAGCGCGGTGATGCACCAGTACTGCGAACGCGGGATGTCCCGGTACACCGCTTACACCATCACCGAGCCTGGTCGGCTGGGCCGCGAGCTGCAGACCGTGCGAAGCCGCGGATTCGCGCAGGCCAACGAGGAGATGACGCTCGGGAACTGCTCCGTCGCGGTCCCGGTGCACGACGCCGACGGCGTGGTCGTCGCGGCGCTCGGGGTGGTGGCGCACAGCGTCCGCGCCGAGGTTTCGAAGCTGGTCAAGCCGCTGCTGCCGGCCGCGGAAGGCATCCGCCAGCGGCTCGTCGAGCAGGATCGGATCAACCTCGACCTGCTGTCGCACTGACGGTCACACCGGCCGACCCACTTACTGCTCCACTGGCTGGTCCAGTAGCGGGCTCCGCTGGTCGTTTTGCGAAGGTGGCCGAAATGGGCTTGGCTGGTCGCGGAAAACCCGATTGGCAGGCGCCGTACCGGCATCACCTGAATGGCGGCATCGCTGGGCTGAAGTCCTGATGTCATTCGTCGACCAGTCACCGACCGATGCCCGCCGCCGGTCGCAGGGACCCCCGTTGAGCAGCGCAAAACCCGCTCCGAGCTGTTTAAGTCGGCAGTGGCCCCGTTGTCGGAGGCCGCGGAGTGCAAGCGCAGTGCGTGAGGGAGGCGGAACGCCGTGACCGGAATGCCGGGACGTGCCTGGACCGAGGACGAGCTCCGAGCCTGCTCGACGACGCAGCTTCGGTCCCCGCTGGGGCTCGCCGCTTCCATGGGCCGGCTCGCCCAGCGGTCGGTGGACACGTTGGGTTGGGCGGGCAGCGTGCTGCCGCCCGTGAAGCTGCTCGGGCGGCAGATCATCGCGACCGCCGAACTGCTCCCCGACGCGCACGCCGAGCGGCTGTGCTTCGGCAGCGGGCCGGTGCTGGACCGCGCCGAGATCGCCACCTGGGTGTGGCCGGAGATGGACGGGCGGGTTCCGCCGCCCGCGGCCCGGGTCACCGGCGTGCTCGCCCCGGCCCGGCACTGGCGCAGCGCGCTGACCGCCGCCGTGCCGTTCGCCCGGTTCGCCAGCGCCGCCATCGTGGTGCCGCGCAACGTCGCGGTGGCCCCGGACTTCACCTCGACCTGCCTGATCCGTGCCCGCCAGTTCGGCATCGCGGTGCTCAGCGCGGACGGCGACGACGTGCAGGTGGAGCTGGACGGGCGGTGCTTCGACGACGCTCCGCCGGTCGAGCACACCGCGGTGTCCCGCTGGGTGAACGAGATCGTGTACCAGCAGCTGCTCGCGACGGAGGCCCCCGCTCCGTCCCGCCGTTGAACCCCGAAGCCAGCCCCTGGGGTCGGGTCGTGAGTGCGTAGCGCAATCGGGCGCGCCACCCGGCTACGCACTCACGACCGACGAGCCGAGTTGTCCACAGCCTGTGGCCAGTTGTCCACAGGCTGTGCGGGCGCGTGTGGCCTACGTTGGACGTCATGCGAATCGTGATTGCCGGGGCGCACGGGAAGATCGCGCGGCACCTCGGGGCGATGCTCGTCGAACGCGGCGATGCCGTGCTCGGGCTCATCCGGAACCCCGACCACGCCGCCGATCTCCGCGCCGATGGAGTGCAGCCGCAGCCGGCCGATCTGGAGCAGCTCGACGCCGCCGAGCTCGCCGCTCTGCTGTCCGATGTGGACGCCGCGGTGTTCGCCGCCGGGGCCGGGCCGGGCAGCGGCGCGCAGCGCAAGGACACCGTGGACCGCGCGGCCTCAGCGCTGCTGGCGGATGCCTGCGAGCGGGCCGGAATTCGCCGCTTCCTGCAGGTCAGCTCGCTGGGCACGACGCGGCCGAACCCGCCGGACGTGGACCCGGTGTTCGGCGCGTACCTGGACGCCAAGCGGGCGGCCGAGCAGGACCTCCGGCCGCGGCCGCTGGACTGGACGATCCTGCGGCCGGGCCTGCTGACCGACGATCCGCCCACCGGCCGCGTCACGCTGGCCGCGTCGGTCGACCGGGCCGAGGTGACCCGCGCCGACGTCGCCGCGGTGCTGCTCGCGCTGCTCGACGAGCCGGCCGCGTCCAGGCGTGCCCTGGAGGTCGTCAACGGCGAAACTCCGATCCCCGAAGCCGTCCGTTCGGCCCTCACCTGACGCGGAGTTATCCACAGGCGTCGAGAACCCGGTCCAGGTACGGATTGCGGAAGACCCCGGTGGGGTCGACCTCGGCGCGCACCCGGCGGAAGTCGTCGAAGCGCGGGTAGCGCTCGCGCAGCGCCGTGGCGTCGAGCCGGTGCATCTTGCCCCAGTGCGGCCGCCCGCCGGTGGCACCGGCGATGTCCTCGAACGCGTCGAACCAGCGCCGGTGCGGCATTCCGCGGAACTGGTGGATCGCGATGTAGGCCGACGGGCGCTGGTACGCGGTCGACAGCCACACGTCGTCGGCCGCCGCGACCCGCACCTCCACCGGGAACATCACCGGATCGTCGAGCCGGCCGACCGCGGCCCGCAGCTCCTGGAGCACCTCGCGCAGCGCCTCCCGCGGCACGGCGTACTCGCATTCGACGAACCGGACGTTGCGCTGCGTCGTGAAAACCCGGTGCGAGCTGTCGCTGTAGGAACGCGCGGACCAGGTCGCGGCGCAGAACCGGTTGAGCGGCCGCACCGACGCGGGCACCGCGCGCCCCAGCCGGCAGACCGCGCCGAACAGCCGGTTCTCCAGCACCTCGTACTCCAGGAAGTGCCGGATCGGGTGCAGCGGCCGCGGCGATTGCCCGGCAGGCAGCCGGTTGTTCCGCTTGACCAGCGTGTTCGAGGCGTGCGGGAACCAGTAGAACTCGACGTGGTCGTTGTCGGCGGCGAGCTGGTCGAAGCCGTCCAGCACGTCGTCCAGCCGCGCCGGCCCTTCCTCGGCGACCAGCGAGAACGCCGGTACGCAGCGCAGCGTCACGGTCGTGATCACCCCGAGCGCGCCGAGCCCGAGCCGGGCGGCGGCGAACAGCTCCGGGTTCTCCGTGGCGGAGCAACGCTTCTCGGTGCCGTCGGCGAGCAGCAGTTCCAGCTCCTCGACCTGGGTCGCCAGGCCGCCGAGCCCGGCGCCGGTGCCGTGGGTGCCGGTCGAAATGGCGCCGGCGATGGTCTGCCGGTCGATGTCGCCGAGGTTCGCCATCGCCAGGCCGAGCCCGTCTAGCTCGGCGTTGAACCGGTGCAGCGGCGTGCCGGCGCGCACCTTGACCAGGCCGGTGTGCGGGTCGGCGTGCACGATCCCGGACCAGTGCGAGAGGTCCAGGGCGCAGCCGGTGTCCGGTGAGCCGATGCCGGAGAACGAGTGTCCGGTGCCCAGCGGCCGGACTGTGCCGCCGCCGCGCGCCGCGTCGCGGATCGCCGCCGCGGCCTCCTCGGTGTCGCGCGGTGCCACCAGGGCGCTTGGGGTGGCGGTGGCAGTGCCCGCCCAGTTGGTCCAACGCTGCATCGCCAACCCTCCTTCGGGTGTCGTCGCGGAGAAATTATGTGAATGAGATTCACATAACAAGAGTTTTCGGCCTACTGTTGTCGCCGTGCGCCGTTTCGACGAGATCACCAACGAGCTCGACCCACCATTCGCGGTGGTCGACCTCGACGCGTTCGACGACAACGCCGCCGACCTGGCGAGGCGGGCCGCCGGGCGGCCGATCCGGGTGGCCACCAAGTCGGTGCGCTGCCGCGAACTCCTGCACCGGGTACTGCGAGTTCCGGGCTTCGCCGGGCTGATGTGCTACAGCCTGGCCGAGGCGATCTGGCTGCACCGCGAAGGCCTCAGCGACGACATCCTCGTCGCCTACCCGACAGTCGACCGCGCGGCGCTGCGCGACCTCGCGGCCGACCCGGCCGCCGCCGCGTCGATCTCGCTCATGGTCGACTCCGTCGACCACCTCGACCTCATCGACGCCGCGCTCGGCCCCGACCGGCCCGTCATCCGGCTCTGCCTGGAGGTCGACGCGGCCTGGCGGCCGCTGCCCGGCCTGCACGTCGGCACCCGGCGTTCTCCGGTGCACACCGTCGCGCAGGCTCGCCGGCTCGCCGAATCCGTGTTGCGCCGCAAGGGTTTTCGCCTGGTCGGACTGATGGCCTACGAGGGCCAGATCGCCGGGCTCGGCGACGCGCCGCACGGCCGGCCGATGAAGGCCGCCGCGCTGCGCTGGATGCAGCGCCGGTCGGCCGCCGAGCTCGCCGAACGCCGGGCCGCCGTGGTGCGCGCGGTGCGGTCGTTGGCTCCGCTGGAGTTCGTCAACGGCGGTGGCACCGGAAGTCTGGAGGGCACCGCCGCGGAACGAGCCGTCACCGAGGTGGCCGCCGGCTCCGGGCTGATCGGCCCGACGCTGTTCGACGGCTACCGCGCCTTCCGGCCTCGGCCGGCGGTGTTCTACGCGCTGCCCGTCGTGCACCGCCCCACCGCGCGGATCGCGACGTTGTTCGGCGGTGGCTACCTCGCTTCCGGCCCGGTCGGCGCGGATCGGGTGCCCGTGCCGCACTCGCCGGGCGGCCTCCGGCTGCTCGCGACCGAGGGCGCCGGCGAGGTGCAGACGCCGGTGGTCGGGGCGGCGGCCGGGCGGCTCCGGCTCGGCGACCGGGTGTGGTTCCGGCACGCCAAGGCCGGTGAGCCTGCCGAGCGGTTCGCCCACTACCACCTGGTGGCGGCCGATCGGCTGACCGCCACCGTGCCGACCTATCGCGGCGAAGGCAGATCCTTCGGCTGACCTTCGGGCATCCGGTTGGACAGGTAGCCGCGCACCAGTTCCTTCGCCTCCGCGACGAGCGTCGGCTCGCCGGCGGGATCACGCCGGAAAGCCAGGTGCAGCACCGCATCCGCCGCCTCGACCGCGACCGCCAGCGGCAGCAGCAGATCCGCAGGGTCGAGCCTGAACTCCTCGGCGATCAGCCCGGTGAGCTTCTCCGCGATCACCGCGTTGTTGTCCTTGCTCGGATCCAGCAGTCGCAGGTCGACCACGTCGCCGAAGTGCAGCCTGCTGAACGCCGGGACTTCGCGGTGCATCGTCAGGTAGACGTCGAAGACCGCGTCCACCGCGTCCCACCAGTGCGCCAGCTCCAGCTGGTCGAACCGGGCCGACACGGTGCGCACGAAGCGATCCAGGTTGCGCAGCGTGAGTTCCTGGACCACGGCGCGCTTGTCCGGGAAGAACTGGTACAGCGAGCCGACCGCGACGCCGGCCCGCTCGGCGATGAGCGTGGTTGTTAAACCGTCATAGCCCACCTCGTCGATCAGCTCGGCGCAGGCCGAGAGCATCTTCTCCACACGTTGTGCGCTGCGTTGCTGGACCGGCTTCCGGCGCAACGGGGCTACTTCGGCAGGCAAGGCGACTCCTTGATCATGTTCACTGACCATCTTGCCGACCACGACCGTTGATTCTCTTTCAGGGGAGCCCTGGGGGAGATGGTGCCGAGTTCGACTCGGCGGTCTGGTTCACCGGCTGGTCGCGGGGGTTTTCCCCGGCACCGGCGATGTCCACAGTTTCCCGGCCCGCGGGCGGTCGTGCGCTCCGGACATGCCGGGGACGGTATCAGTCGTTCGGGTGATTTCTTTGTTGATGGCTTGACCAGACCCCCTCGGTTGGTCATTGGGGGCTTCTCGGGTACGTCTCTGACCTGCGAATCTTTTCGCGTTACACCGTTGGTATATGCAGTGAGTCATGTTGTCAGCGCGCGCGGTCGCTATCTAGTGTGATCCGAGTCGTCATTCTCAGTGACAGAAAGGTCATCGTGGGTTACTGCCCGGCCGCCCCTCGTTTTCCCGCCGTGCCACGTGCTCTTCTTTCCAGGTGGACATCGACTGGGGGAAGAGCCGGGTGCGGTGGCACACCTGCCGCCGGTACCCGTGTCTGTTCGGCTGCCACGCGCACGACGCGCACCGCAGCCCCGTGACCGCGCGACTGACCCCGGAGCTCGCCGCCCCGGCGGGCCCGCCCCGCACGGCCGCGGACGTGCCGCCCGGGCTGTGGCACCCGCTGACCATTCCGGCCGCGAACGACCTGCTCTCCGCCGGCGGCTACGGCCTGCGGGTCGAGCGGTCGGCCCGGGGATCGCTGCAGCTCAGCGGTGCCGGGGCCGGCGCGGGGCTCCCGCTGGGGCACGACCCGAACTGGTCCGATCTCTACCGCGCCCTGGTCCGGCTGCGTCGCACCCGCCGGGTGTTCGACCCGGCGTGGCTGCACCGGCTGACCCGGTCGCTGGCCGCCGACCGAGACACCGGCGGATCGGTGCCGCTGCCCGCCGACCGCGCGGACCTGCTGACCTCGACCCGGCGGCAGCTCGCCGAAGACTGCCTCACCGCGGTGCTCGGCCCGAACCGCAGCGTGCCGTTCCCGGCGGAGCGGATCACCGTCAGCGGGCCGGAACGCACCGTGCAGCTGCAGGCCGCCGGTCCCCGCGAGCGCGCCCTGCGCCAGCTGCGCGGTTGGGAACGACTTTCGTCCATTGTGGAATCCGATCCGGACCTGCGGATGCACTGCGCCACCCAGCCGGTGCCCGCGGCCGTGGTGGACACCGGCACCGGTTCGGCCGCTCTGACCCGCATCGCCGAGCCCGCGCCGGCCCACCCGACGCATCCCGGCGGCACCATCGCGGCCGATCTGGCCACGCTGCTGCAGCCGGTGGACGACGGCACCCCGGGACTGCTGCGCGTGGTGCTCGACAACCGCTTCGAGCGGCGCGAGGGCGAACTCGAGTACTTCCTGGAGCACTTCGTCCGACCGCTGCTGCGCACCTTCCGGCTGGCCCTCGACGCGCACGGGATCGGGCTGTTCGCCCTGGGCGGGGCCGGGATCGCTTTCGAGCTCTCGCCGGAACTGCAGGCCACCGGCCGGATCGTGGTGACCGACTACCTGCGGGTGAGCCACGAGCCGACCCGCGCCGAGGTGTCGGCGGGAGTGCGCGCGCTGGTGGAGACCCTCGACGAGCTCAGCGCCGGATTCAGCCGCCTCGAATCCGAGCGGCGGGAGAGCCGGGTGCGGCGGGCCGTCGACCGGGTGATCGCGGAGGAACTGCGCTTCCTGGCGCCGCGCACCGCGGAACTGCTCTCCGGCGAACAACCGCTGCAGTGCTACGTCCACACCGTGCCGGAAGCGCAGGACGCGGTGCTGAAATCGGTGCTGGACCGGGTCCAGCAGCGCACCCGCCGGCGCCGCTGGGACGACCGGTTGCCGCAGCCGGCGGTCGTGATCGACGTCGACCTTTGCGGGCTCGTGCCGCTGCAGCGGATCCTGGACGCCGCCCGTTCGGTTTCGGGGCCGCGACCGGGTGCGCCGGGCGGCATCCTGGAGCTGGCCGGGCCCGGCACGCTGCCGGTTCTGCCGACCCACGCCGCCGCCACCTGGCACAACTTCGTGACGCTCAGCGGGCTGCGCGAGCGCTACCCGTCGGTCGACTGGGAGGAGGTGCGCGCCGACTTCACCCGCGCGTTCCTGGCCCGGCTGCGGGAAAAGCTGCGCACCGACAGCGTGAACGCCGGGCTGGCCCGGTTCGTCTGGGACGTGCAGGACGCCGGCGGGCGGGTCGTGTTCTGCACCGGCCGGCGCGAGCGGTTCCGCGAGCACACCGAGGAGGTGCTGGCCGCCGCCGGAGTGCCGGACGCGACTCTGCTGTGCTTGTCCGAGGACGGCGGCCGACCGCGCTCCGAGCTGAAGGTGGAGAAGCTCCGCGAGCTCGGCGAGGTCGACGTCGTGGCGGTCTTCGACGACGAGCTGGCGAACCGCATCGCCATGACCAAGGAGTTCGGTGGGGCGCTCCCGGTCGCCGTCGAGATTCCCGGCCTGGCAGCCGAACGCCTCCCGACGCAGCCGGTGGTCGACGCCGCCGCGGTGATCGCCACCTTCGAGACCACGCCGCGCCCCGGAACGCGCAGCGGTCAGCGGCTGTCCAACACGCACTCGCTGGAAGAACTGCAGATCGGCGCGCTGCGCAAGAACCGCCTGGCGCAGCGCTGGGCCGTGCACCTGACAGAGCAGGAGTCGTTATCCATTGTGGACTCGGTGCTGTCCGACGCGGACCGGGCGGCGGCGCGGACCGGGCGCAGCGCGGTCGCGAAGTTCGGCATCGACGAACGCAGCGAACCCGAGCAGGTCCTGGCGGCGCTGCACCACGTGTTCACCCGCAAGCAGTTCATCAAGGGCTCCCGCGCCAACTACCAACCGGCCGACCTGCGGCGTGACGCCGAACCGTTCGTGCGCCGCGGCGAGCCCATCGAGGTGGTGCTGCTCGGCTTCCCGGTCAAGCAGTGCCTGAACCGGCTCAAGGCCGGCGGCCCGCTGCCGGACTTCGCCGAACTCGGTGCCATGGCGCGGCTGCGGGAGCTCCAGCGGGCGGTCAGCGCAGTGCACCGGCCAGGCCTGCACTTCAACATCCTCACCGACGGCAGGCACTTCCGGACCCGCCCGCACGCGATCACCGAGGCGTACCAGAAGAAGCTGCGCGAGTACGTCGACCTGGTCGGCATCGGCGACCGGACCACCGTCGGGGAGATCGACGCGGTCGCCGAGCAGCGGCTGGGCCTGCCCGGCCTGAAGGCCGAGCACGCCGCGCGGGTCGCCCGCTACCGCCGGCTGCTCGCCGAGTCGCTGCGGTCCTTCGACATCACCGACAACCCGCTGCGGACCCTGGAACTCGTGCACCTGCGCACCGCCGCGATGGGCGAGTTCGCGCCGCACGTCATCGGGCTGTTCCGGGAAATCCTGATGTCGCTGGTGTATTCGGTGCCGGTCGTGGTGCCCGCGGGCACGGACCGGCTGGAGTGGTCCACGGCGGTCTACGCGGACATCTACAACGTGACCGACCAGAGCGTGTCGGCCGAGGTGCGCCAGGCGCGCTGCGCGGTGCTGCGCCGGGCGTGGCACACGGTGCTCCGCTACATGGCGACGATGCAGGTCGACGAGGAGTTCGGCTACGAGCAGATGTTCCCGAACCGGGTGCGGCTGACGCTCAGCGCGGTCCGCAAGGGCTGCCTCGGGTTCACCTACCTCGGCGGATCCGGCCTGCTGCCCTGGCAGGGCACCGGAGTGCTCGACGACCGCGGCAATGTGGCGGTGGATTTCGCGATCTCGCTGCTGGACCAGGGCTTCGTGCCGGTGTACTCGCCGCTGCTCGGCCCCCGCCAGCCGTGGCTGATGGTCCCGTCCCAGCGAACCCATCTGACGGGCGCGATCGGCGCGGCGGTCCCGGCCCCGAGAGGAACGCGGACCCCGCCGGGAATCCGGCTCGACCCGGACTTCGCCGCGAAGGCCCGCCTCCGCCGGAAGTGACCGAACGCGGCAGCGTTTCTGCAGGCACGGGGCCGTGAGTCTTTTGGGCTGCCATAGCAACCCAAAGGACTCACGGCTCGTCGGAGTCGGGCCCTGCGCGCGAGGCGTGCCAGTGGCCGGTGGTGTCGAGACTGCGGGTGGCGGTGGCGGCGGCGCGGTCAACGTCGCCGGCGCGGAGCGCGTCCAGGAGGTCTTCGTGGCCGTGGGGGTCGGCGCCGTCGAATCCCGGGTCTGACCAGTGGTGGCCATCGAGCGCTGCAGCGCTGGGCCGAGGGCGGTGTCCTTCGTCGAACTCCAGCGAACAGTCCAACTGGACGACTTGGAGGCGGACGCAATCACCAGCGACCTGCGGCAGCGCATTGGAAAGGCCCTGGGCTCGGTCGGGGAATCGAGCTCCAGGGCCTTTCCAGACTCCGGGGCCGTCCGGGGAAACGGCGTGACCGGAGTGGTTGGAGTCCGCGGACCGGTACCGGTCGGGGGGAGGGGAGTGCGTCAGCACCGGCCCGCGGAACTTGGGGTGACCGCGCTGGCTTTCCAGCCGGTCCGATGTGGAGTTTTCGCGGCGGCGGCCGGTGATCGAGTGGTCGAGGTCGGGGAATCACGACCAGACGCTCATCGGCCGCCGCCTGGCGGTTTCTCGGTGACCCGGGTCGGGGAGGAGGTAATGCTGTCCGGGGCCGAGTCCGCCGGCTTACGGCACCGGCGCGGCCGGGCGCAGAGCGTGCGCCGGGCGCTGGTGCCGTGCGGGACGGGGTGCCAAGGCACCTGCCACCAGGTGCTCATAAGCCGTGCGCCACACCGAGCACGGTGCTTTCTGCGGGCGCCAACGGCTTGAGCACTCCGGGCAGTTGCCCTTTTCGTCGGCGTCGTGCGCGGTGAGCAGCGTCCGCCATCCCTCGGTGAGCCGGGGGAGTTCGGAACGCGCAACGGAGAGCAGGGAAGGGGCGTCCGCGCGGTTCGCCAGCTCGCTCAACACGTCGAGCCGCTCTCGCACCGCACTTCGCAGCACCTGCCCCAGGATCTCATCCACCGAAACGTCACCGTCACTTTCTCGCCTGCACAGCGGCATCCCGCAACGCGACCGACAACTGGCCGAGGCCGTTGGCCGACAGCGCCGCGGAGTGGCCGGGCGGTCCGACGAGCACCACCCTGTCCCGGTTGACCAGCACGTCCAGGAATCGGTGCGAGTTCGCCACGTCTCGGCAGTCCACTCGCCACCACCGGCGGCGGTCCGCGGGTGCTGAGGGGAAGCCGGCGGACCGGCCGTTCCCGCTCTGTGCTGCCCGCATCTCGTCACCGTTCCCGTTCGTGCTCGGTTGCCTGTGCTGACTAGATTGGAACGGGTCGGGGCGCCGCGCCTAGTGCGTAGGCGATAACCGGGCCAACGGCAACGACGAGCGGTCGGTGGACTTCACCGCCGCCGATCACCTCTACCGATACGCGCTTCACCGGGATGCAGCAGTGCCCTTACTCTGCGACCAACGCCCGAGCAGAGCGTCAGGGGGTCTAAATGAACATCATCGGTTCTGGCGGCTCTCCCGTTACACCCGACGTTTGGAACGAGCGGGACATGCGGGATGCACTGGCCCGGCGGGACGTCAGTGAGATCTACCGGCAGCTACGCCGGCACGGCGTTTCGCAGCGACAGATTGCAGCCTCGACGGGGCAGTCGCAATCCGAGGTGTCCGAGATCCTCAAGGGGCGGCAGGTCATGGCTTATGACGTGCTCGCCCGAATAGCCGACGGGCTGGGTATCCCGCGGGGCTACATGGGCCTCGCGTACGACGGGGCGACCGCGATGCGGGTCGCGAAGGCGACCAACGCCCCCGACGCTGAGGAGGACGAGTCGGTGAAGCGCAGGAAGTTCCTGTCCCACGCCGCGGCGGTGACCATGGGCGCCGCGGTTTTCGGCACCGAGACCAGTTCCTGGTTGCCGGCCAACGCCCAGACCCCGGCGCCGACGCGGATCGGCATGACCGACGTGCAGCAGATCCACGCCGCCACCAAGGCCCTGCGCGACCTCGACTACCGCTACGGCGGCGGAACCTGCCGGGATGCCGTCGTGGCCCAGCTGTCCTGGGCGCAGCAGCTCCTCGAGTCCAGTGCCGCCGATCCCGTGCGCAAGCAGCTGTTCGTGGCGCTGGCGGACATGCACAGCCTGGCCGGCTGGACCTCGTTCGACGTCGGCCTGCTCGACCCCGCCCGCGGGCACTTCGGCAAGGCGCTGGAGTTCGCGAAGCAGGCGGAGGACGACGGCCTGGTGGCCAGCGTGCTGTACCGGATGGGCCGCGTCTACCTGCACTACGAGGAGCCCAACGAGGCGCTGAAGCTGTTCCAGCTGGGCCAGATCGCCGCGCAGGACTCCGGTTCCGCGCTGACCGTGGCCGTGCTGTGCGCCAACGAGGCCTGGGCCTACGGCATGCTGAACAAGCCGGACCAGGTGCAGAAGATGGTCGGCCGCACGAAGGACGAGTTCGCCCGCGCCCGCGCCGACGAGGCGCCGGACTGGGTGCGCTTCTTCACCGAGAACGACCTGCACGGCATGATCGGCTCCGCGCACGACGCGCTGTCGGTGTTCGACCCGAAGAAGCACGCGTCGATCGCCGTCGCCGAGACCATCAAGTGCAACGAGGCCTACGGCGCGGACATGGCGCGCACCCACGTGTTCGGCCTGAGCCTGCAGGCCACCAACCACATCCGGGCCGGCGACCTGCAGGAAGGCGTCAAGGTCGGGCGGCGGGCGCTGGAGTTCGGCGAGCGGGTCAAGTCCGCGCGCGTCGCCGACCGGCTCAAGCCGCTGGAGCTGGAATCGGGCAAACACCGGATGAATTCCGACGTCCGCGACCTGTTCGAGGCGGTCCGGCGGTTCCGCCGGGTGTGAGCTCGGCGCGCCGGGACAGCAGTGCCGGTGCTGTCGGTTCGAAACGATGAGCATGAAGACACAACCACTGGAACAGGGTCGGTGCATCCCGCCGGAGCTGGAGCTGGCACTGACCGAGATCTGCGCTGCCGTCGGCCTCGATCCGACCGGCGCGCGATTGCTCCGAATCGTCAACAACGGGGTTTTCCTGCTTCGCGACCAGCACGTGGTCGTCCGCGTCGTGCTTTCCCCGTCGTTCACCTATCGAGCTTTCAACGCCGTGGAAGCCGCGCGTTGGCTGGCCGCGCACGGAGTTCCCGCCGTGCGCCTGCTGCCGGGTCTCGAGCAGCCGGTCCAGGTGGGCGAACACCTGGCGACCTTCTGGGAGTACGTGCCCGAGACCGGGCCGATGCCCGGCGGCGCCGACCTCGGCGTGCTGTTGCGCCGGATGCACTCGAAGCTGCCGTCCCCGACGTTCCTGGACTGGCAGCCGATGGCGGACATCCGGCGTCGGCTGACCGATGCGGTGGACATCGATCCGGACGATCACCGGTTTCTCGCGCAGCGCTGCGACGCGCTGGAAGAACGCCTGGCGGCGCTGCGGTTCCCGCTGGCGCGCAGCGTGATCCACGCGGATGCGCACCTGGGCAACGTGATCGGCGGCCCGGACGGACCGCTGCTGTGCGACCTGGATTCGCTGTGCATGGGCCCGCCGGAGTGGGATCTGACGCCGATCGCGGTGGGGCGCCTGCGGATGGGGCACCCGCCGGGCTGGCACGACGACCTGGCCCGGGCCTACGGATTCGACATCACGCGCTGGGAAGGCTTTCCCGTGCTGCGCGAACTGCGCGAGCTGAAGATCACCACCGGGGTGCTCCCGATCCTGCGCAGCAATCCCGGGGTTCGCGAGCAACTGCACCAGCGGTTGCGCACGATCAGGGACGGAGATCTCTTCACGCAATGGGTGCCGTACAGCTGATCCGGCCTATTGCTAGGCCGAACGGGCGATGTTGGGTCGATCACCGCGTTCGTTCGGCCATTTCTGGTGACGAGCGTTCGCTGGAAGGGGTAAACCATACGGGCGAACTGGTGCATCGGTGCGTTGCTACGGGACGGGCTGTCGATGAGGATCGCGAAGTTCTTGCCGCGGATGCCGCGTTGGCGCCGAGCGTGCGCGTTGCGCGCTGCGCAGGTGCTCGACGAGGTGGTGGACAGCCAGGCCGGATCGCTGCCCCGGCTGCCCGAAGACCTCCGGCTCCGCCACGCCGATCACCTGGCGGAGCTGGTCCTGCTGGCCCAGGCATACCGCCATTACGCCGCCGGCTGGATCACCCGGAGAGAGCTGGAGCGGTGCGGCCGGGTCGCGGTGCAGCGGTTGGAGGGGGACTGTTGCGTCCCGCTCGTGCAGCTCGCCGATGGTGAATGACCACTCGGCGACGGGCGCGTCATCGGCGGGCCGTTCCCGTGTCTGCTCGCTGACGCGCCGGTTGAACTGGGGGTTCGACGATCGGTGCGGGCCGTTTCGGTCGGGGCGAATTCGACGTTTTCCCTGCTAGCAGCCGATATTCCCGGCGTCGCGAGCCGGTATTGCCCGCGGTGCCGGTGTTTCTTGCCCGAGCGGCTGGTGCGAATGCTCGGGCGCGATCGCTGAATTCTCTTTCTGTCCGCTCGCGTAGGCGAGCGGGCTTCGTGGTGCGTGCGTTTTTTCCGGAATTGTTGGATTGGAGATGGTTTTGTGCGATCCGGATGTCCGGGCGGAGCGGCTACGGGAATTGCTGGGCGAGGATGCGCTGCTTCGGCTCTACTGCGTAGCGGCGGCCGAGACCGGCGAGCACCGGGCGGTGGGAGAGCTGTCCGCGGCGCGGAACGCGATCCCCCTGGGTGAGTTGGCGCGCTGGGAATTCCCCGGCGATGTGCTGCCGTTGAAGCGGATCGTGGCCGGCCGACCGCCGGTCTGGACGGCGCCGGAGCACCTCGCCGAATTCGTGGTCCGGCCGCTGCTGATCACGTTCCGCGGGCTGCTGGCGCGGGGTTTCCTGCCGGTCGGCGAGCTCGGCGTCGAACTCGACTCGGCGGCGACGGCCACCGGGCGCATCGTGCTCGGCGGGATTCGCCGTGCGCGGTCCGCGGTGCCGGACGTGATTGCCGCGCTGGACAAGCAGTTGGACGAGCTGGCGGCCGCGTGCGTGCTCATTAGCGGCGACGAGCAGGCCCGGGTTCGGGCCGCCTTCGACCGCGTCATCGCCCAGGAACTGCGCCACTTGGCCGAGTCGACCGCGGCCGCGTTCGCCGGCGACCACCCGTGGCGGCGTTTCGTGCACGTCGTCGCAACGGAGCAGCACGAGATCCTCAGCCGGGTCATCCGGTTGGTCCGGGCGCGCAACGCGCGGTGCCGGCACGATCCCGGCCTGCCGCGTCCGCTGGTCGTCGTGGATCTCGACTTCTGCGCCTTGCACCCGAAGCACCGGGTCGGCGAGGCGTTGCGCCGGTTGGGCGAAACGCACGGCATCGACGAGTTCGCCGATCCGGCGCGGCTGGACGTGCTGCCCGGGCTGTACCGGCCGGGCTGGCGCCCGTTCCTGGCGGCCAACGGGCTTCTGGCGAGGTATCCCGAACTCGAATGGGACGCGTTGTACGCCGAGTACCGCCGGAACGTCCCGTGGCACCGGGAAGCCCTGTCGACCGACGACCTGGCGCCTGGACTGGTCGGATTCGTCCGGGACCTGGAACAGGCCGGCGGCCGGGTCGTCTGGCTGACCGGTCGCCGCCACCGGATGCGGGCCGCCACCGAAGAGGTCCTGGCCCGCCACGGGCTCGGCCACCTCGATCTGCGCACCACCGATGACGGGCCGGTGACCGGCATCGCGGGTCAGAAGGTCGCGGCGCTGCACGACATGCCGGGGCACGAGCTCGTCGCCGCCTTCGACGACTCGGCCGCCAATCGCGACGCGCTGCAGGCGGCGTTCCCCGCTGCCGTGGTGGTCGCGGTGCGCCCACCTGGGTTCACTGTGGACGGTGCGGATCGAACCGGTTGCGGTATAACGACGTTCGAGTCGCTGCCGCAGCCGCTGCCGTTGGGCCGCGGGCACCGGGCCGGTGCGCCGCAGCTGTCGCACGTGACGTCGCTGAGCAGGCTGCGGATCCGGGAGCTCAGCACCCGCCCCACGATCTGGTCGCACGGCGTCGAATTGACCGGGCAGGAGCAGTCGCGGATCGTCGAGTCGCTGGCCGCGACCGCGGTGGCGAGCGGGCGGCGGCTCGGCCGCGAGATCGGTTCCCGGGCCGATCCGGCGGCGATCTGCCGGGCGTTGTGGCGGGTCGTCACGGCGAAACCGTTCGGCGCGGTCAAATCGGCGTATCCGCCCGAAGCGGCCGAACGGGACATGCTCGCCTCGATCGAGGTCGGTGACCGCATCCCGTTCGTCGTGGTGGGGCCGTCGCTCAAGCAGGACGGCTCCCGGCTGAAGGCGCTCGGCGGCCTGCCCGACCTCGCCGAGCTGGCCATGCTGATCCGGCTGCGGCAGCTCGACGAGGCCGTCCGGCAGATCCACCCGCCAGGCATCGCCGTGCGGGCGCTCACCGACGCCAGCCACTTCAGGTTCCGGGAACCGCGCCGCTACGCGGGCTACCACCGGGAGCTGGCGGAACAGGTGGAAAGCGCCGGGCTGCGGCACGTGGTGTCGGTCGAGGACTTCGACGACGCCGCCGACGCGCATCCGCGGTGCGGCGACCGCACGCAGCGGCCGGAGCTGCTGGCGAAGCACCGCGACAGGTACGAGACCGCGTTCGCCGGGCTCGACGTCCGCCGCGATCCGCGGGCGGCGCTGGGCGAAGCCGACGCCCGGGATCCGGCAGGGCCGGGCCGGCCGCGGTTCGCCGAGCTGTTCCGCTCCGTGCTGCAAGCCGTCGACATCCCCTGCCCCGGCGGCGATCCGTTCGCGTGGTCGCAGCGGATCTACGCGGATCCGTTCGAGCTGACCGATCCGGCGGTGCCGGCCGAGATCCGCCGGGCGCGCGGCGATCTGCTGGCGACGGCCTGGCGGGAAACGATCACCTACCTGGCGAACAAGCACGTCGACGAGGAACTCGACTACTCGGTGCTGTGGCGGGAGAACTGCGTGCGGATGAGCCTGTCCATCCGCCCGGCACCGGGCAGGCTGCGGTTCGTCCCGCTCGGCGGCGCCGGGGTGATGCCGTGGCACGGCACGGCCGCGCTCAACGACCTGTGCGAGGTATCGGTCGACTACGCGATTTCGCTGGTGGACCAGGGTTTCGTGCCGGTGCGCGCGGCGCGGGAGAGCGGCCAGCCGTGGTTCATGGTCCCGGCCCGGGCCGTGGACCGCGCCGGGACGCTCGACCCGGCGGTCTTCGAACGCATCCGGTTGCGCGGCAAATAGCGAGGCGCCCCCGGCCGAGTCGCTCGGCCGGGGGCGCCTCCGTGTTGCGTCAGTTCTTCGGCTTGCCCAGGCGCAGGGCGAGGACCAGGCCGAGGGCGACGACGATCACCGCGCCCACGATCCACGGCCAGATCGGCGCGCCGCCGGACTCCGCCGACTCCGCCTGCTGGCCGGGCTGCTCCGCGTTCTGCGGGGCTGGGGCGGGGGTGCCCTTGCCCGGCGCGGTCAGCGTGAAGGTGACCTTGCCCGGCACCGGGTGGCCGTCGTTGGACAGCACCCGGTAGCCGACCGTGTAGACACCCGCCGGGCCGAGCTCCCGGACCGGCACGACGACCGAGTTGCCCTCGACCCGCACCTCCCCGTCGGTCCAGTACGTCCCGTCCGGGCCGACCACGTTGACCGTGTTGTAGCCCTCGCCGGTGCGCACCGGCTGGTCGAAGGTCAACCGGACCTCACGGGGCCCGGTGGCCAGCTGCGCGCCTTCCGGCGGGTCGCTGCTGACCAGCACGTTGTGCGCGAGCGCGGTGCCCGCGCCGCCGAGCAGCGCGGCCAACGCCAGCACCGCGATCGCCATCAACCGCTTCACGACTCGTCCTTCCCGGATTCCTGCTTCCCGGATTCCTGCTGCGTCGCAGCCTGTCCGGCGTTCCGGCTGCGCGCGAGGGCACCGGCCCCGACGCCGAGGCCGAGGGCGCCGACCAGGAGTCCGGCGCCGCCCAGCCAGCGGGCCGTGTCGTCACCGGTGCCGGCGGCCTGCTCGCCGGCCTCCTGGCCGTTCGAGCTCCCGCCGTGCGAGTGCCCCTCCTCGGCCTCCTCGGCCTCCTCGGCCTCCTCGGCCTCCTCGGCCTCCTCGGCCTCCTCGACCAGCTTGAGCGTCGGGGCCGGGTGCTCGGGCTCCTCGCCGTTCGCCGGCGTCGGAGCGTCCCAGTTCACGACGTCGCCGTTGTCGTAGGTCTGGATGGTGGGCAGCAGCAGTTCGTCGGTGTTGGTCGGCAGGGCGCCGAGCGTCGCCTCGAACTCGTTGAACTCGTTCGGCCCGATCCGGTTGCCCGGCTGCGCGGTCCACGTGATGCTGCGCACGGTTTCGGTGACCTGCGAGCCCGCCACCTCGACCGGCGCGATCTTGACCCGCTCCACCTGGACGGTCCAGCCCGGCATCGGCTTGGTGCGCACCGAGCTCAGCGGGTACTGCTCCGGCAGGTTCACCTTGACCTGCACGGTTCCGGCGTTCGGCCGCTCGTTCGGCACCCGGAAGGCGACCTTGGCGTAGCCGCCCTTGGCGGCCTCGCCGGGCTGTGCGGAAACGTGCGCGGACGCCGTTCCGGCACCCAGCAGCGCAACAATCCCGCAAGCGGCGGTCAGCGCCGCGGATCGCACCGCGAATCGATTTGTCGACATGTTCACTTGAATCTCCTGCGTTCGTGTTTTTGCGCGCGCAAATACGCGGCGAAATGACGAAGCGGCAACGATCAGGTGGCGAATTCCACTTGATCGCGGCCTGCGACAAGAGATTCCGGCGGCCCGCGACGGGCATGGATGCGCTGGTAGATCAGCTGCGCGAGGGGACGCACCGTGACCACGGAGACGCACACCGTGCGCGGCTGCGCAACCACCGGTAGCGGAGTCGACCTGCGGGGCAGGATGGATCCGAGGAGGCGGGCGACTACGAAGAGTGCCCGCTCGGCGCGGGCCATCACGAGCCCGGTCAGCAGCACCACGGCGGCGTGTCCGAGCGTCATGACCAGTGGCGAGAACCGCATCCCGGCATAGCCGGCGCCGTCCTGGTGAGACGCCACGAGCTGGAGAAATACGTGAAGTGCGAGCTGGCTGACGCTCAAGGCCCCTAGAATGCCCCACGACCCGCGCTTGCGATCAGCGAGTGCCACACCGGCACCGGCCAACAGGCTGGTGATCACCAAGGTCGTACCCGGATCGGGTAACGATCCCCCGGCGGCCGCGTGTGCGGCCACGGACAGTGACGCCGACGTGGTGGCCAAACCGGCACCGCGCAGGACGCGCAATGCGCCCTGCGTAGGTGCGAGTTTGGCTGCCACGGCAGCCAAGTCTAGGTGTCGGTTCGGCCACGCTGACCGCAGGTGAGCTTGCCTTGTTCACCCGATTGGGTCACGGTTTACGGGTTGCAGACGGTCCGGAGCTACCACCTGCACACATGCCGGCCGCTTAGTTCCAGATCGTCGTGACTGACGACGGAGAGGAGGGGGCGTCGCCGAAAGTCGGCGCCGAAACCTGTGTCGACCGAAACAAAACAAAGTGGTGACCCCACTGAGGGTCACCATACAACTGGATTGACTGGAAGCCCCGAGTTCCTCGGGAAACCGCGTACGGACTGGGTCGTGTTCGGAGTCACCGCGGCCATCATGTTCGCCGTGGTGCTCTGGGGTGCGGTGGGTACCGACTCGCTGAGCACGGCGTCGAAGGCGGCGCTGGACTGGCTGCTGACCAACACGGGCTGGGGCTTCGTGCTGGCGGCCACCGCCTTCGTCATCTTCGCCCTGTACCTGGCCTTCAGTAAGTTCGGCCGGATCCCGCTCGGCAAGGACGGGGAGCAGCCGGAGTTCCGGACGATCTCCTGGATCGCCATGATGTTCAGCGCCGGTATGGGCATCGGTTTGATGTTCTTCGGCGTTAGCGAGCCCCTGGGCCACTTCGTCGATCCGCCACCGGGGACGTCCCCCGCGGAGAGCGAAGAGGCCATCAAGACGGCCATGGCGACCTCGCTGTTCCACTGGACGCTGCACCCGTGGGCGATCTACGCCGTGGCGGGTCTGGCGATCGCGTACAGCACCTTCCGCCGCGGGCGTCGCCAGACGATCAGCGCCGTTTTCATCCCGCTGATCGGCAAGCGCAACGCGGAGGGGTGGATCGGCAAGCTGATCGACATCCTCGCGCTGTTCGCGACGCTGTTCGGCTCCGCCGCCTCGCTGGGCATCGGCACCCTGCAGATCCGCAGTGGTCTGGAGAACGCCGAATGGCTGCCCAAGGACGCGGCCGGGAGCACCGTGCTGGTGGGGATCATCGCCATCCTGACGGTGTGCTTCATCCTGTCCGCGGTGTCGGGCGTGGAGAAGGGCATCCAGTGGCTGTCCAACATCAACATGGTGTTGGCGGGCGTGCTGGCGCTGTTCGTGTTCGTCGTGGGCCCGACGGTGTTCATCCTCGACCTGCTGCCCACCTCGGTGGGGTCCTACATCAGCGAGTTCGGTGAGATGGCCTCGCGCGCCGGCGCCACCGGCGGCGACGAGATGCAGAGCTGGCTGGCCAGCTGGACGATCTTCTACTGGGCGTGGTGGATCTCGTGGACGCCGTTCGTGGGCATGTTCATCGCCCGCATCAGCCGCGGCCGCACCATCCGGCAGTTCGTGGCCGGCGTGCTGCTGGTGCCCAGCGGCGTCAGCCTCGTCTGGTTCGCGATCTTCGGCGGCGCTGCGATCGACGCCCAGAAGGCGGGTGCCAACGTCTACGGCGAGGGCTCGGCGGAGGCGCAGACCTTCGACGTGCTGGGAACCATGCCGTGGGCGACGGTCACCTCGGTGCTGGTGATGGTCCTGGTGGCGATCTTCTTCGTCTCCGGTGCCGACGCCGCGTCGATCGTGATGGGCACGCTGTCCCAGCGGGGCGCCATCGAGCCGAGCAAGTGGGTGGTGGTCTTCTGGGGTGCCGCGACCGGTGCCGTGGCCGCGATCATGCTGGTCATCGGCAGCGCCGGCGGTGATGAGGAGAAGGCGCTGGACGGCATCCAGAACCTGACCTTCATCGGGGCACTCCCGTTCGCCATCGTCATGGTGTTCATGTGCGTGGCCATGCTCAAGGACCTGCGCAGCGACGACGTGACGCTGCGCGACGCCAAGGGCGCCGAGGTGCTGGAGCAGGCCGTCATCGCGGGCACCGAGGAGCACGACGGCGAGTTCCAGCTGGTGACCACGCCGGCCGAGGCCGAAGAGGTCGACGAGGCCGACGCCACCGCGAAGGCACCTGCCGGCGGAAAAGAGTAAGAAGCGTGAACTTCCTGGACTACGTCGCATCCAGGTGGCAATCGCTGCTGGTGGACTCCTACCAGCACGCCAGCATGGTGGTGCAGTGCATCGTGCTGGCGACGATCGTCGGCGTCCTGGTCGGGGTTGCGGTCTACCGCAGCCCCGCCGGGGCGGCGATCGCCACCGCACTCTCCAGTGCGATCCTGACCGTCCCGTCGTTCGCCCTGTTCGGCCTGCTCATCCCCGTGCTGGGGCTGGGCGTGGCGCCGTCGGTGGTGACGCTGGTGCTGTACGCGCTGCTGCCGATCATCCGCAACACCATCGTCGGGTTGTCTACAGTCGACCAGCCGATCTTGGACGCGGCCCGCGGCATCGGCATGAGCCGGTTCGGCGTGCTGACCCGCGTCGAGCTGCGGCTGGCCTGGCCCGCGATCCTCGCGGGCATGCGGGTGAGCACCCAGATGCTGATGGGCATCGCCGCCATCGCCGCCTACGCCAAGGGCCCCGGCCTCGGCAACCTGATCTTCAGCGGGCTGAGCCAGCTGGGCGGCGCGAACGCGCTGAACATGGCCGTCGCCGGCACCGTTGGCGTGATCATCCTGGCGCTGCTGCTGGACGCCCTCTTCGTGCTGTTCGGGCGGTTGACGACATCGAGAGGTATTCGTGGCTGACGACAAGAACACCCCGGCCAACGGGCACGGCGTCGAGATCTGCCTGGAAGAGGTCTCCAAGCGCTACCCCGGGCAGAAGCTTCCCGCGGTGGAGTCGGTGACCATGACCGTCCCGGCCGGTGAGACGGTGGTGCTGGTCGGGCCGTCCGGCAGCGGCAAGACCACCACCATGCGGATGATCAACCGGCTGATCGAGCCGACGTCCGGCAAGATCACCATCGGTGGGCAGGACGTCCTCGGCCTCGACCCCGACAAGCTGCGCCGCGAGATCGGCTACTCGATCCAGCAGGCCGGCCTGTTCCCGCACCTGACCGTCGGTGAGAACGTCGGCATGGTGCCCGGCCTGGTCGGCTGGGACAAGAAGCGCATCCGCGAGCGGGTCGACGAGATGCTCGACCTGGTCAACCTGGACCCGGGCGAGTACCGCGGCCGCTACCCGCGGCAGCTCTCCGGCGGTCAGCAGCAGCGCGTCGGCGTGGCGCGGGCGCTGGCGGCCAACCCGCCGGTGCTGCTGATGGACGAGCCCTTCGGAGCCGTGGACCCGATCACCCGCGGGGTCCTGCAGGACGAGCTGATGCGCCTGCAGGCGGAGCTGGGCAAGACGATCGTGTTCGTGACGCACGACTTCGACGAGGCCGTCAAGCTCGGCGACCGGATCGCGGTGCTGGGCGAGCGCTCCAAGATCCTGCAGTACGACACGCCGGAGGCCATCTTGGCCAATCCGGCGGACGACACCGTGGCCGGCTTCGTCGGCGCCGGTGCCGCGCTCAAGCAGCTCACCCTGCGGCGGGTCCGCGAGATCGAGGTGGGCCAGGTGCCGACGGCGACCGTCGACGAGTCGCCCTCGGTGCTGAAGGAGCGCTTGGGCACCCGCCGCGGCGCGATCGGCCTGGTGCTCGACAAGCGCAACCGCCCGCTTCGCTGGGCGACCGCCCGCGAGGCCGGTGCGGTGTCCACCTTGGAGCGGGCCGGGCGGCCCGTGGAGGACAGCGTGGCGCTGGCCTCGACGCTGCAGGACGCCCTGGAAGCGATCCTCACCGACGACGACGGCGTCGCGGTGGTCACCGGCAACCGCGGCGAGTACGTCGGCGTGGTCGACATCGACACGGTGATGAACACGATCAAGGCGCTGCGCGAGGAGCACGCCGACGACGAGCCGACCGGGGACCAGTCATGAGCAGCCAGTTCGCTTCGGACTCCGGGTCCCGCAGGGCGGAGCGGTTGCGGCTGCTGGCGCAGCCGATCGCGGTCGTGGCGCTGGTCGCCGGGGTGCTGGGCTGGGCGTTCAGCCAGGACAACGACGAGGTGACCGCGCGCAGCATCAACTCGACCACGATCCTGAGCCTGACCTGGACGCACTTCCTGCTCAGCCTCGCGGTCGCGGTGATCGTGGTCGTGGTGGCGGTGCCGCTGGGCGTGGTGCTCAGCCGCGGCTGGGCGCGCAAAGCGGTGCCGCTGGTCATCGGCCTCGCCAACATCGGCCAGGCCGCGCCCTCGGTGGGTCTGCTGGTGCTGTTCTTCCTGATCACCGGCGGTTCGACCGGGTTCTGGATCGCGGTGCTGCCGATCGCCTTCTACGCGCTGCTGCCGGTCCTGCGCAACACGATCGTCGGCCTGCAGCAGGTCGATCCCTCGCTGATCGACGCGGGCCGCGGCATCGGCATGTCGGCGACGGGCGTGCTGGCGCGCATCGAGCTGCCGCTGGCGGTGCCCTACATCCTGGCCGGCCTGCGCACCGCGCTGGTGCTGGCCGTCGGCACCGCCACGCTGGCGCTGTTCGTCGGCGCGGGCGGGCTCGGCGAGATGATCAACACCGGGTACAAGCTGAACGACTGGACCGTCATGGTCGTCGGCGCGGTGCTGGCGATGTCGCTGGCGCTGCTGGTCGACTGGCTGGGCGCGCTGGCCGAGACGTACCTGTCGCCGAGGGGGTTGCGATGAACCGGAAGATGTCGCGCCGCGGCGCGCTCAAGCTGGCCTCGGTGGCGGTGACCGGCGTGCTGCTGACCGGCTGCGGGCTCAGCTCCGGCGGCTCGGTGCCGCTGGCGGTGGAACCCGGCGCCATCCGGCCGGTGCCGGAGCTGCAGGGCGTCACGATCACCGTCGGCTCCAAGGACTTCACGGAGCAGCTGGTGCTCGGCTACATCGCCGAGTTCGCGCTCTCCGCGGCCGGCGCCGACGTCCGGGACCTGACCAGCATCGTCGGCTCCGCCAGCGCCCGGAAGGCGCTGGAGAGCAACCAGATCGACATCCTGTGGGACTACACCGGGTCGTCCTGGATCAGCTACAACGGCAACACCGATCCGATCCCGGACGCCCGCGCCCAGTACGAGGCCGTCAAGCAGCTGGACCTGGAGCGCAACGGCGTCGCCTGGACGGCGATCACCTACAACGTGGACAACACGTACGCGTTCGCGGTCAACCAGGACGCGGCTCGGCGGCTGGGCGTCGAGAAGCTCTCCGACATCCCGAAGATCATGGCGGAGAAGCCGGACGAAGCCTCGTTCTGCGTGGACACCGAGTTCGCCAGCCGCAACGACGGAATGCCCGGCGTGGAGAAGGAGTACGGCTTCACCGCGGACCGGTCGAAGACGGAGGTGCTGACCGAGGGCAGCATCTACCAGGCCACCCAGAACGGGACCTGCACCTTCGGCGAGGTGTTCACCACCGACGGGCGGATCCAGGCGCTGAACCTGAAGGTCCTGGCGGACGACCGCCAGTTCTTCCCGAGGTACAACGTCGGCATCACGACCCGCGACGAGCTCCTCAAGCGCTACCCGCAGATCACCTCGGTCTTCGAGCCGGTGTCGGCGAAGCTGACGAACGAGGAACTGCTGAAGATGAACGCCCAGGTCGACGTCTACGGCCGGGACCCGGCGGACGTGGCCAGGGAGTGGATGGTCCAGCAGGGCCTGGTGAAGCTCCCGGGCGGCGAAGCCGCTGGCCGCTGAGGCTCAGAAGCCGAGGGCGCCCTCGACCGGATCGGCCGAGGGCGCCCCTCGCTATCTGCGCCTGGCGACGCCGAAGCGGCTGAGCAGGTCGTCCTCGATCCGCCCGAGCTCCGCGTCGACCGCGCGGTGCGCGGACTTCCGCCGCTGCGCGGGCATCCGCTCCGCGGCCCGCACCGCGCTGGTCAGCTGCGCCAGCCGCGCCGCCGTCCGCTCCGCGTACTGCTCCGCGACGGCAGCCTCCTCGCCGCTCGCCGACTGCTCGCGAAGCTCGCGCAGCGCGCCGGCGTCGCCGGCGATCCGCGCGTGCAGCGCCGCGCCCCGGCCGGTGAAGCTGCCCAGCTGGTCCACCGGCACCCCGAGCCGATGCGCGCGCATCCGCTCGTAGCGCTCGCGCGCCACCGACACCGCGTGGATCGCGAACGGCGCGAGCACCGGGCCGACCACCTTGGCCACTCCGATGATCTTCTTGGCGTTGCCCGGGGTGATGCGCCCGTGCTCGCCCTTCTTGAGGGCCTTGGCGGCCTTCTTGTCCGCCTTCTTCGCCGCCTTGACGACCTTGCGGGAGCCGTTCGGGCCCGTTTTCCGGATCTTGCGTCCGGTCGTGCGTTTCCTCACCGCGGCCGACACCTCCCTGTCCTGCGGTTGGCGTTTCGATCACCTTAAGACCGGACCGCGGGCGGCACGACATCGAGCGGCGCCCGTTCGAGCACGGTGCGTAGTCGCGTCGGGGCCGTGTCACCGGGGTGATGGGCGCGTCTGTCGGAGCGACGGCATACGCTTCACACGTGAAGGAGAAGGTGCTGCTCGACGCGGGCGTCGTAACACGGTGCCGTCGACGCGTGCACCTCGAGAACGATCCGGCGCAGGATGAACCGCCTGCGCAGCTGGATCTGGGCATCGAGCAGCGCATCGCCGACGCCGCGGAACATCGCCGGTATGTCGTGAAACTGCTGGGCAACACGCTCGGCGAGGACTGGGCGGAGATCCCGCGCGGTGCCGTGGCGAGCCGCGAGGAGCTGACGCTCGACGCGATGCGCGCCGGCACGCCGTACATCTCCTCCGCCCAGCTGCCCGCCGACGCTTCCGGCGGCCGGCGCGGTTCGGTCGACCTGCTGGTGCGCAGCGGCGACGGTTACGTTCCGGTGCTGGTGGTGCGGCACAAGATCACCGATCCGGGCAACGGCGCCCGGGTGTCGCCGATCGACCGGCCGGTGCCGGCGGCCGCGCGGCTCGACCAGACCCGCAAGGTGCGGGCGCAGCCCCGCGACCAGTTGCGCCTGGCGCACGCCTTGCGGCTGCTGCAGGCGTGCGGGATGGGCGCGGCGCCGAACCTCGGCGGCGTGGTCGGCGTCGAGGCCGACGTGGTGCTCTGGCACGACCTGAACGTGCCGAACTGGCCCGGCGGCCGCACGGCGCTCGCCGAGTACGAGGCGCGGTTCGCCGATCGCCTGGCGGTGGCCTCGGCGGCCGCCGAGGGCGCGGAACCGCTCGCGCTGCCTTCCCGGATCACCGAGTGCAAGGGCTGCCCGTGGTGGCCGACCTGCGAATCACAGCTGCGCGAGAGCCGGGACGTCAGCCTGGTGGTGCGCGGCGAGGACGCGGTGGCGTTGCGCGAGGTCGGCGTGTCCACAGTGGATGAGCTGGCCGCGATGCCGCTGGCGGAAGCCGAATCGCTGCCGCTGACCGGCGTCCGCAACACCGACGCGATCCTGCTGGCCAAGGCGTGGCTGCGGAACCTGCCGCTGGTGCGGCGCGTCCGCGACCTGTCGGTGCCGCGCGCGGACGTGGAAGTCGACGTGGACATGGAGAGCTACGCCGACGCCGGGGCTTACCTGTGGGGCTGCTGGCTGTCCGGCGTGGACATCGGCGAGGAGCCCGGCTACCGGGCGTTCGTCAGCTGGGAGCCGCTGCCGTCCGACGACGAGGCGCGGTCCTTCGCGGAGTTCTGGACGTGGTTCTGCTCGGTGCGCCGCCGCGCGTACGAGCGAGGCCTGAGCTTCCGCGCCTACTGCTACAACGAGCTCGCGGAGAACCGCTGGATGCTCGCCTCGGCCGAGCGGTTCGCCGGCAAACCGGGCGTGCCGTCGGTGGCGGAGGTGCGCGAGTTCATCGGCTCCGCCGAGTGGGTCGACCTGTTCGCATCGGTGCGGGAGCAGTTCCTGTGCCCGAACGGCAAGGGCCTGAAGGTGATCGCGCCGAGCGCCGGGTTCGGCTGGCGGGACGCCGAGGCCAGCGGCGAGAACTCGATGCGCTGGTACCGAGACGCGGTGGGCCTCGGCGGCGGCGTGCCGGTGCTGTCCCAGCGAGACCGGATCCTCGACTACAACGAGGACGACGTCCGAGCGACCTGGACGATCCGCCGCTGGATGACCTCCGAAGCGTCCAACGAAATCCCCTACGCCGCCGACCTCTAACACCTACAGCGCATCCGACGAGCCTGGTTACCGGGGGTGGCCGGGCGCCGGGTCGGGGGCGAAGCGCCCGGCCACCATGCGGTCCGGCGAGGGGGAGGGGGATCCGCCGGACCAGGTCTCGCGGTCAGATGCGCAGCCGCGCAAGGGTTTCGGTGTTCAGGCAGTGCCGCCCGGTGGACTCCGTTTCCCGTTGTCGCTCGGCTTCGACGTCTTCGATCAGCTGCCACACGCTCAATGCGCCATCCCCTGCGCCGGTGTGCTGCGCGCGCGGAGCGCGGACCAGCAGCATGCTCGCGATCAGCACGTTGACCAGAACCAGAGTGCTCACCTGAAGCCAGAACATTGTTGTCTCCCTATCCGTTGAAGTTGACGTTTCCGCTGGTCAGAGCCCGTGCGTACTTTGTGTCGCTATAGCAGCAATAAGTGCTCACGGGCCTGTGGCCCACCGGGCGCTGATGCGCCGCCAGCAGTCCATGCAGGTGTCCTCGTCGATCCATTCGAGCTCCCGCGGCAGCCGCTGCACCTGCCACGCACCCACCTCCACGCCGCAGAACGACGTCACCGACGCATACGGCTCCGCCCGCTTCGCGGCCATGCCGAACGCATGCCGCCCAACCCCCACCGGCCGCCAAAACCAATCCACCTGGGCAAACTCCGACATCGCATCCTCCGAATCAAAGGACCGACAACCGCTTCTCGAGGTCCGATCATGGCATTGAAGAACGGTCATGGTTACCGGTAGCCAATACTGTTCGTCACATTGTGTGATCCACTGATCGGGACCGGTGCGGCAAGATTCGATCCATGTCTGAGAGCCCGACAGCACGTCGCCGAGCCCAGGGCCAAGCCCTGCGCGAACTTCGAGAGGCCGCCGGAAAGTCCGCAAAGGACGCTGCCGACGAGCTGGAGTGCTCCGAGTCGAAGATCAGGAAGATCGAGCTCGGAGACGTGCCGACCAAGCGGGCCGAACTCGATGCGCTGCTGCGGTTCTACGAGGCATCGCAAGAAGACGTCGACGAGGTCAGAACACTTGCGAAGGGCGCGAATCAGCGCGGTTGGTGGCAGGCCTACCGGGGCGCCGTGCCGCGATGGTTCCGCCGCTACGTCGGACTTGAATCAGCAGCCGTCGAGATCCGAACTTTCGAAACCGAGCTCATTCCAGGGCTGCTGCAAACCGAGGCCTACGCAACGGCCATCATCGAGGCCTTGAACCCGGAACTCTCCGACGACGAACGCGATCGCCAGGTCAAAGTCCGCGCGGAGCGGCAAGAACGGTTGCTGGCCGACGGGCAGACCCGGCTTTTGGCGGTCATCAGCGAAGGAGCGATCCGACGTGTCGTCGGCGGCCCCGAGATCATGGGCGAACAGCTTCGCTTCCTGCTCGAAGTCAGGCGGCCCGCGCAACTTGAGGTCCAAGTCGTCCCGCACGAAGCAGGTGCTCACCCGGCAACCGGTTTCCCGTTCGTTCTGCTCAGGTTTCCGAACGACGCAGCGCCGACGCTGGCGTACACGGAGAGCCTCACATCCGCCGCTTATCACGATCGCCAAGCGGACGTTGACACTTATACCCTCACCTTTGACCGCTTGCGGGCCGCGGCCTTGAGCCCAGCCGACAGCTCAGCTCGCATCGAGCAGGCGGTTAGGGAGTTGCAGAGCGACTAGTGGAAAGGGGCGCGGCATGGACGAGTTAGACCGCGTCGTTTGGCGGAAGAGCAGCCGAAGCGGCGGGAACGGTGGTAATTGCGTCGAGGTGGGATTCGCGCCGGGGGCGATCGGTGTTCGGGACTCGAAAGACCGCGACGGCGGGCGGTTGACCCTCGCTCCCACTCAGTGGCGCGCCTTCCTGGTCGCGCTCGCCGCCGATCGGATCGGTTGATGTGCGAGGGGAGCCTCCTGCTCGGAGGTGCCCCTCGCCGCATCCGCCTACGGGACGATGACCGCGCGGCCCTTGATCTGGCCGTGGTGGAAGCGCTCGTAGACCTCGGGCGTCTCGTCGAGGCCGAACGTCTCCACGTGCGCTCGCAGCGCGCCCGACCGCGCCAGGTCGAAGACCTCGAGCAGCTCCGCTCGGGAGCCCCAGTACGGGCACGCCACCGAAACCTCGTGCGGCAGCAACCCGAAACCGACCGGCAGCGGCGCTCCCGCGATTCCGACGATGGTGATGTCGCCTTCCACCGCGACCGACTGCGCCGCGATCTGCACCGTCGGCGCGATGCCGACGAAGTCCAGCACCACGTCCGCGCACAGCCCGCCGGTCAGCTCGCGCACGCGCTGCGCCGCGTTCTCGTCCGAGCGGGCCACGTCGTGCGCGCCGACCTCGCGGGCCAGCGCCAGCTTGTCGTCCGCCACGTCCAGCGCGATCACCCGCGCCCCGGTAGTGGCGCGCAGGATCTGCACCGCGAGGTGCCCGAGGCCGCCGGCGCCGATGACCACCGCGGTGCTGCCGCCAACCAGCTTCGGCAGCGATCGCTTGATCGCGTGGTACGGCGTGAGCCCGGCGTCGGTCAGCGGCGCGGCCTGCACCGGGTCCAGCCCGTTCAGCGGGACCAGGTGGCGGACGTCGTCGACCAGCAGATATTCGGCCATCGCGCCGGGGCTGCCGAGGCCGGGCGGACGGATGCCCAGCTCGGCGGCGCGGGTGCAGTAGTTCTCCTTGCCCTGCGCGCACTTCCAGCACACGCCGCAGCCCCACGGCCCGTACACCGCGACGGAGTCGCCCTCGGCGACGCCTCGCACGCCGGGCCCGAGCTCGGCGACGGTGCCGACGCCTTCGTGCCCGAGGGTGAGCGGCAGCTCGAACGGCAGCTGTTCGGCGGGCCAGCTCATCACCCCGATGTCGGAGTGGCACATCCCGGCGGCGGTCACCTTCAGCAGCACCTGTCCAGGCCTTCATGACCCCGCCCATGATCGAGCTCCCTTCGACGTTCACCTGAATCGGTGCTCATCCTCCGGCGGATCGCCACCCGGCGCAGCATGTGATCGGCGGCGTTTTGCCAGGTGAATGCCCGTGCGTACTTTGTGTCGCTATAGCAGCACAAAGTACGCACGGGTCCTGAGCGGTCAAAACCCGCTCCCGCATCCGAAAGTCCCGGCGGGGGAGCGGTTTTCGGAATTACCGCGGCGCCATCCGCAGTGCGCCGTCCATCCGGATGACCTCGCCGTTGAGGTAGTCGTGCTCGACGATGTCCAGCGCGAGTTGCGCGAAGTCCTCGGGCGTGGCCAGCCGCTTCGGGAACGGCACGCTCTCGGCCAGCCCGGCGCGGAACTCCTCGTTGATGGTCGCCAGCATCGGCGTGTCCACGATGCCCGGCGCGATGGTCATCACCCGGATGCCGGAGGACGCCAGATCGCGCGCGGCCGGCAGCGTCAGGCTCGCCACGCCGCCCTTGGACGCCGAGTACGCGGCCTGGCCGATCTGCCCGTCGAAGGCGGCGACCGAGGCGGTGTTGATCACCACGCCGCGCTGCCCGTGCTCGCCGGGCTCGGTCTGGCCGATCGCCGCAGCGGCCAGCCGCAGCACGTTGAAGGTGCCGATCAGGTTGACCTCGATGACCTTGCGGAACAGGTCGAAGTCGTGCGGGCCCTTGCGCCCGACGATCCGCGCCGACGGCCCGATGCCCGCGCAGTTCACCACGATCCGCAGCGGATTCGCGGCGCCGGCCGCCTGCTCGACGGCGGTCTGCACCTGGTCCGCGTCGGTGACGTCGGCGGCCGTGTAGGTGACCCCGTCAACGACCGGCGCGTTGGCCACCGAGTCCGGCAAGTCGACCGCGAACACCTGCGCGCCGCGCGACGCTAGCGCTCGTGCCGTGGCCGCGCCAAGGCCGGAAGCCCCGCCGGTGACGATCGCCGCGGTGTCGGTGATCAGCATCTGCTCGTTCCTTTGCGTTCGTTGCTGGTGTCCCGGCATGTCTAACACCTGGGAACGGTCGTGCCCAGCACCTGACGCGGAACGGGCAGGCGGCGAACCTGCGCTCAATGATGGCGGCGCACCCGTCGTTGCGAAGTCACCTCGACGAACGCAAGCAGCGCGACCAGCGGCAGCGCGGCCAGCAACGCGAGGCCGGCGAACATTGCGGCGATCCCGATCAGCTCCATGTTCAGAGCCTGGTCCGCGTAGCCGGTCCGCCGCGTCGGCCACCGGTGCAATTCTCCGGTCCGTCCGAGCGAAAGCGCCGTCACCGACCGTGCTCGCGCGGCCCGCGGCGCCTAGCGCTGGGTGGGCGGGCAGATCGCGTCGATGGCGTCCAGGTCGGCTTGGGTGGGGCGCCATTCGCCCGCCGCCGCGTTCGCCTGCACCTGCTCCGGCGTGGTGGCGCCGGTGATCACCGAGCCCACCACCTCCTGCGCCGCCAGCCAGCCGACCGCCACCGCGGTCATCGGGATGCCACGCTGCTCCGCGAAGGTGCGCAGCTGCTCTATGCGTTCCCACGGGGCGTCGGCGAGCATCTGGTTCCGGTTCGCCAGCCGGCTGCCCGCCGGCGGCTCCTGGTCCTGCCGGTACTTGCCGGTGAGCAGGCCGTTGGCCAGCGGGAAGTACGGGATGATCCCGACGCCGAATCGCTTGCAGGCCGGCACGACCTCGCGTTCGGCCTCCCGCGCCAGCAGCGAGTAGTGGTTCTGCGCCGACACCGGCGTGTTCAGCCCGGACGAGGACGCCGTCCACGACGTGTCGGCGAGCTCCCAGCCCGCGAGGTTGCAGTGCCCGACGTAGCGGATCTTGCCCTCGCGAACCAGGTCGTCCAGCACCGAGAGGGTTTCCTCGATCGGCGTCAACCGGTCCGGCCGGTGCAGCTGGTACAGGTCGATCCAGTCGGTGCCCAGCCGCCGCAGCGACGACTCGACCGCGCGCCGCACGTAGCGGCGGGAACCGCGCGCGGCGAAGTCGGGCCCGTTGCCGCCCTGCATGTCCATGCCGAACTTGGTGGCGATGATCGCGTGCTCGCGGCGGCCGGACAGCGCCTGCCCCAGCAGCTCCTCGCTGCGCCCGCGCGGCGAGCCGTACACGTCCGCCACGTCGAAGAAGGTGATCCCGGCGTCGAGCGCGGTGTCCACCACGGCTCGAACGCCGGACAGGGATTCGGTGGACGTGCCGGGGCGGCCGAGGTTGTTGCAACCCAGACCGACCGCGCTGACCACCAGACCGGATTCGCCCAAACGTCGCTGCTCCACGGCCGGTGAGCCTAAACGCCGGTTCACCGGTGCGTCACGCAGGACGTACGGCGCGTGAACAGTTGGCGATGCAGGTTCCGCTGTGCGGGCGATGTGCCACGATGCCCAAAGGGGGTGCGACCGAACGGTCGTGCGAGGTGAAGGGGTGTGGGGACTGGTGTTCGCCCGTCGAATCGTCGTAGTTGGCACCGGGTACGTCGGGTTGACGACCGGGGCGTGCCTGGCGTCGCTGGGGCACCGGGTGGTGTGCAGCGACGTGAACGCCGCGAAGGTCGAACAGCTCTCTCACGGCGAGGTGCGGATCCACGAACCCGGGCTGGCCGAGCTGGTGCAGGAGGGCATCGCGGCCGGGCGGCTGGAGTTCGTGGTCGGTTCGGCGGCCGCCGTCGCCGAGGCCGAGGTGGTCTTCCTGTGCGTGCCGACGCCGATGGGGGCCGGCGGCAAGGCGGACCTGGCCGTGGTGGAGGCCGTGGCGCAGGAGGTTCGCGAACTGCTGCCCGCGGGATGCGTGCTGGTCACGAAGTCGACGGTGCCGGTGGGCACGTCGGCGCGACTGCGCGAGCTGGTCGGGCGCGAGGACGTCGCGGTGGTCAGCAACCCGGAGTTCCTGCGCGAGGGCTCGGCGGTGCACGACTTCCTGAACCCGGACCGCATCGTGGTCGGCTCGGACACCCAGGACGCGGCCGAGCGGGTGGCCGCCCTGTACGCGCGCCTCGGCGCGCCGACGGTGCTCACGGACGCGGCGAGCGCGGAAATGGTGAAGTACGCGGCGAACTGCTTCCTGGCGACCAAGCTCTCCTACGTGAACGCGATCGCGGAGCTCTGCGAGCGGCTGGGCGCGGACATCTCGGACGTCACCGAGGGAATGGGCTACGACCGCCGGATCGGGCAGTCGTTCCTACAGCCGGGCCCGGGCTGGGGCGGCTCGTGCCTGCCGAAGGACACCGCGGCGCTGCTGCAGGTGGCGGAGGCCGTGGACTTCGAATTCCCGCTGCTGCAGGCGACCATCTCGTCGAACACCCGCCAGCGCGAGCGGATGGTCGCGAAGGTCGTCGAGGCCTGCGGCGGCTCCCTCGCCGGGGTGCGGCTCGGGCTGCTGGGCCTGACGTTCAAGGCGGGCACCGACGACCTGCGCGATTCGCCGGCGCTGGAGGTGGCGCGGCTGCTGGCGGCGCGCGGCGCGGAGCTGGTCGCCTACGACCCGGGGCTGCGCGGCGACGAGCCGGCGCTGCCGCCGGAGGTGGCGCTGGTGGACGACCCGTACCAGGCGGCGAAGGAGGCCGCGGCGCTGGTGCTGCTGACGGAGTGGCAGGAGTTCCGGACGCTGGACTGGAACCGGGTGGCCGAGGTGCTGCGCGGCCCGGTGGTGGTCGACACCCGCAACCACCTCGACCCGGACGTCCTGCGCCGCGCGGGCCTGTCCTGGCGCGGCGTCGGCCGGACCCCGGTGGCGGGCACCCCCGCCTGAGCTGCGCGCGGTTCGCAGTTTTGGGCAAAACCGGGCCCCTCCCCGCCGGGCATGACCTTCCGCCGGGCTGGTGCTGGGCGTGGGGGATGCCTTCGCTTCGGCTATCGCTCGGACGGGTGATGGCGGCCTAAGGTAGTTGACGTGTTTACGACTCGCCCGGAACTCGCCGGCACGCATGGGATGGTCGCCTCCACGCACTGGCTCGCCTCCGCGGCGGGCATGGCGGTGCTGGAGGACGACGGGAACGCCTTCGACGCCGCGGTCGCCGCCGGGTTCGTCCTGCAGGTCGTGGAACCCCACCTCAACGGCCCCGGCGGCGAGGTCCCGGCGCTGTTCACCACCGCCGACGACCCGCGGCCCCGCGCGCTCTGCGGTCAGGGCCCGGCGCCCGCCGCGGCGACCATCGGCCACTACCGCGACGAGCTCGGCCTCGACCTGGTGCCCGGCACCGGATTCCTGGCCACCACGGTGCCGGGCGCCTGGGACGGCTGGCTGTTGCTGCTGCGCGATCACGGCACCAAGACGCTGCACGAGGTGCTGAAGTACGCCATCGGCTACGCCCGCGACGGGTTCCCGATCGTGGAGCGGATCAGCACGACCATCGACACGGTCCGCGCGATGTTCGCCGAGCACTGGCCCAGTTCGGCCCGGCTCTGGCTGACCGACGGCGCCGCGCCGAAGCCCGGCAGCGTGCTCAAGAACCCGGCGCTGGCCGACACCTGGGAGCGGCTGCTGGCCGAGGGCGAGGCGGCCGGGCCCGGTCGCGAAGCGCAGATCGACGCGGCCCGCCGCGCCTGGTCGCACGGCTTCGTCGCCGAGGCGGTCGAGAAGTTCGTGCGCACGCCGCACCGGGACAACTCCGGGCGGGATCACGCGGGCGTCATCACCGCGCAGGACATGGCCGAGTTCGAGGCGGGCTACGAAAGCCCGCTGACCGTCGACCTCCCCGGCGACTGGACCCTGGCGAAGTTCGGCATCTGGTCCCAAGGCCCCGCGCTGGCGCAGCAGCTGCGCCTCCTCGAGGGCCTGACCGACCGGATCAACTACGTCGACGGCGTCGCCGACGCGGACACCGTGCACCTCGCGGTCGAGGCGGCGAAGCTCGCCTTCGCCGACCGCGAGGCCTGGTACGGCGACTCCGCCGATCCCGGCGTCCTCGCCGACCTGGTGTCCCGCGAGTACGCCGCCGCCCGCCGCGCGCTGATCGGCGACCGCGCCTCGCTGGAGCTGCGCCCCGGCGCGCCGGGCGGTCGCGACGCGATCCTGGCCGCGCATGTCGCCGAGGGGCGCGGCGTGGACGGCGAGAAGGATCCCAGCGGTGTCGGCATCGGCGAGCCCACGGTGTCGCCGACCGGCGAAAACCGCGGCGACACGGTGCACATCGACGTGGTCGACCGATGGGGCAACCTGATCTCGGCGACGCCGTCCGGCGGTTGGCTGCAGTCCTCGCCGGTCATTCCCGAACTGGGCTTCTGCCTCGGCAGCCGGGCGCAGATGTTCTGGCTGGAGGAGGGCCTGCCGAACTCGCTGGCACCGGGCAAGCGGCCTCGGATCACGCTGAGCCCGTCGCTGGCGCTGCGCGGCGGCGTGCCGACCATGGCCTTCGGCACGCCGGGCGGCGACCAGCAGGACCAGTGGCAGCTGTGCTTCTGGCTGGCGCACGTCCACGGTGGACTGAACCTGCAGGAGGCGATCGACGCGCCCGCCTGGCACACCGGCGCGTTCCCGGGCTCGTTCTACCCGCGCGCCTGGGAACCCGGCCGGGTCGTGGCGGAGTCGCGGCTCGGCGCCGACACCCTCACCGAGCTCCGCCGCCGCGGCCACGACGTGCTCGACGCCGGGCCGTGGGCGCTCGGCCGCCTGTCGGCGGTCTCGCGCGACCCGGACTCCGGCCTGCTGCGCGCGGCGGCGAACGCCCGCGGAGCCCAGGGCTACGCCGCCGGCCGCTGATCACGCGGTTGAAGCGAACGGCCTGTTCACCTCTCCTAATGAGGCGAACGGTCCGTTCGCTCCAACCCAATCGGGATTTGTTCCCGCAGCCGGACGTCGCCTTCTCCGAGCACCTGCGGGCATTGAGGATGGAGCGAACGGCCTGTTTGCCTCGTCTAACGAGGCGAACGGTCCGTTCGCTCCATCCTCGACCCCGATCAGGCGGCTCGTAACGTGCGGCCGACCAGCAGCATCCGGAGGGTGCGGGCGGTGGCGTCCGCGATGAGCTCCGGGGCGCGGGTGATCGCGTCCGCCAGGTCCACCGGCCCCGTCAGGATTCCGGTGATCGCGTCGATCCCGTGGTCGTAGCTGGTGTCCGCGCCGGGGCCGATGGTGCCGCACAGGGCGATCACCGGCTTGCCGTGCCGCTTCGCGCGCCGCGCCACCTCGGTCGGGATCTTGCCGAGCGCGGTGGACGCGTCGATCGCGCCTTCGGCCGTGATCACCAGGTCGGCGGCCCGCAGCCGCTGGTCGAGGTCGCTGCTTTCGAGGAACACGTCGAACCGCGAGGCCAGCCGCGCCCCGAGCACTCCCGCCAGCCCGGCACCGAGCCCGCCCGAGGCGCCGCCGCCGGGCAGGTCGGTGAACCTGGTTCCGCTGTGCCGCCGCAGGACTTCCGCCCAGATCTGCATGGCGCCGGCGAGCTGCTCGACGCGATCCGGCGAGGCGCCCTTCTGCGGCCCGTAGCAGCGCGCGACGCCGTTCGGCCCGCACAGCACGTTCGTCGGGTTCACCGCGACCACGAGCTCCACTTCGGACAGTCGCGGATCCAGTCCGGTCACGTCGAGCCGCCGGGCGCGGACCAGTTCCACGCCGCCGTCGCCGATTTCCGCCCCGTCGACGTCGAGCACGCGAACGCCCAGCGCCCGCAGCGCACCGGCTCCGCCGTCGCAGGTACCGGAGTCGCCGCAGCCGATGATGATCTTCTTGACGCCGGCGTCCAGCGCGGCGGCGATCAGCTCGCCGACGCCGCGGCTGGTCGTCGAGCCGGGATCGCGCCGCCCCGGCGGCACCAGGGAAAGCCCGGCGGCGGCCGCCATCTCCACGAAGCCGGTGTCGCCGAGCAGCGCGAAGTGCGACTCCACCGGTTCGCCGACCGGTCCGGTGACGGTGACCGGCACCAGTTCGCCGTCGGTCGACCGCGCCAGCAGCCGCGCCGATCCTTCGCCGCCGTCGATCAGCGGGATGGTGTCGATGGCCGCGGCCGGCACCACCCGGCGGATGCCGGCGCGGATCCCGTCGGCGACGGCCTCGGCGTCCAGGCACTCCTTGAAACCGCTCGGGGCGACGGCGAAACGCAACATGGTCTTTTCCTCCACTTTGGACTGATCAGGTGAGCGGCAGGCCGAGTGCCGGCCATGCGAACAGGGCGAACAGCACGACCAGCGCGCCCAGCGCGGGGCCGAGCAGAGCGGAGAGCTTCAGCAGGTCGCGCGGGGCGTAGGTGTGGTCGAGCCCGGCGAACATCGCGACCGGCTTGGCCGAGGACGGCAGCGTGTGGCAGAAGCCCGCCGCGGCGGTCGAGGCGAAGGCCAGCGCGACCGGGTTCATGCCGACCGCGAAGGCGGCGGGCACGACCAGCGGGATCAGCACCGCCGACCGCGCGGACCGCGACTGCAGCAGCAGGTGCGCGGCGACGCTCAACGCGACGACGGCGATCAGCATGACGCCGGTGCTGTCGCCGACGAGCGCGTTCGCGGCGACCCAGGAAGCGGCACCGGACTCGGTCAGCGCTGCCCCGAGCGCGGTGGTGGCGGCCATGAAAAGCAGCAGCGACCAGGGAATTTCGGAGATCGCGGCGCCGATGCGCACCGTGCCGAACCGCGGCGAGGTGATCAGCAGCGCCCCGGCCAGCGCGATCAGCGCGGGCGACAGGCCGTGCAGCGACTCGGTGCTCCAGAGCAGCACGACGGTGCCGAGCAAGCCGATGGCGCGGATCTCGGCCCGCCGCATCTGCGGCGGCACGTCGAGTCGCTCGCGCAGCGCGGAGGCGTCGACCCGCAGCCGCGCCCGGCGATCCGCGCGGCCGGTGAACAACAGCAGCACCAGCTCCGCGGCCAGGTGCGAGCTGACCACGGCGAACGGCAGGCCCCACAGCAGCCACTGGCCGAAGCCGATGCCCGTGCCGATCGTGCTGTCCAGGATCTGGCTGGTGATCAGGTGCGCCCCCGCGCCGACCAGCGTCGCGATCGCCGACAGCAGCACGACGGTCGGGAACAGCACGGCGAGGGCTCGGACCAGGCTCGGCCGGTGCGCGAAGGCGGCCGCCAGCGCGAGGTAGGTGGGCACCACCAGCGCCGCGCGCCCGCTCGTGCTCGGCACCAGCAGCGCGGTGATCACCAGGCCCGCGGTGATCAGGTGCACCAGGCCGCGAGCCGATCGGGCGCGGCCGACCAGCGCGATCGCCAGCCGGGCGGGCAGGCCGGTCCGGTTGATACCGGCGGCCAGGACGAACGCCGCCACCAGCAGCCAGATCTGGTCCGCGCCGAGCGAGTCGAACAACTCCTCGGCATCGAGCGCGCCCAGCACCACCAGTACGGCCGCCGCCGACAGCGCGACGAAGGTGTCGTCGAGCCGGTTGCTCATCCAGCCGGCCACGGCGGCGGCGAACACCAGGATGGTGATCAGCCCGGAGCGGCCGAGCTGGTCGGCCCCGGCGTCTTCCGGCGCGGTCAGCACCGCCAGCAGCCCGAGCAGGCCGAGCGCGCCGAGGGTGATCCCGATGGCCCAGCCGCGCCCGGCGCTCGGGTCGGACGTCACGCGGGCGGTGCGCACCGGGCTCGTGGCGAACTCGGTGCGCACCAGCTGCTTGGTGTCCTCGTGGCCGTTCACGTGATCCACGATCTGTCCCGCTGCTGAACCGCGCGTGAACCGCCCATGAGGAGCGCTTCATCTTTGCCGCGCAGTTGTCCACAAGCTTGTGGACAACTTTGCTAACGGGGTCCTCAGCTGCGAAAACGCCTGGTTGAGCGACCGGTTTGTGCACAGCTGTGGAGAAAGTTATCCACAGCTGTGCACAGGTTCTCAGCGGCGGGTGCTGACCAGCACCAACCCGATGCCGATCAGGCCGACGCCGCACCACGCCGCGACGCCCAGCCGTTCCCCGACGACGAGCACGCTCAGCAGCGCGGCCACCACCGGCTCCAGCAGGCTCAGCGTCGTCGCGACGCTGGCCGACGTGCGGCGCAGCCCGGCGCCGAACAGCAGGTACGCCAGGCCCATCGGGATCACCGCGAGGTAGCCCGCGACCAGCAGCCCGGACGAGGAGCTCAGCAGCGGGCCGCCGGTGAACGCCAGAACCGGCAGCAGCACGAGAGCGCCGGCACCGAACATCGCGCCCATCACCGCGCGCGACCCGTGGCCACCGCGCATCATCCGCGAGGCCGCCCACGAATAACCGACGTACGTGGCGCCGCCGAGCAAGCCGAGCAAGGCGCCCAGGACGACATCCGCGCCGACGCCGCTCTCGCCGCCGACGGTGATCAGCAGCAGGCCGAGCACCGAAACTGCGGCGGCCAACGCCCACCGTCGATCCAGCCGAACGCCGTCGACGACGCGTTCCAGGATCGCGGCGAACACCGGCGCCGAGCCGAGCGTGACGACGGTGCCGATGGCGACCCCGGCGAGCGCCATCGACGAGTAGAACGCCAGCGGGTAGACCGCCACGGCCAGGGCGCCCACGAGCAGCAGCCCGATCCGGCCGGATCGCAGCACGTCGAACGCCGACCGGCCGGCGATCGCGAGCAGCAGCACGCCGCCGACGCCCATGGTGGCGGCGCCGATCGACAGCGGGCTCGCGGCGGCCGGGGCGAAGCTGGCGGCCGTTCCAGTGGTGCCCCAGAGGAACGCCGCGAGCAGCACCGGCAGTGGGCCGGCGACGAAGCTCCGGGCAGGAGCGGGTGCGGTGAGCAGTTGATCAGTCAAGGTGAACTCTTCCGTTCGCGAACCGTCAGGACTCGTCGAACGGGCGCGCGTCAAGTCACCCCGGCGCAGCTCGACCGAGCTGCGGTGTCATCGGGGTGGTGGAGGTCCGCCGCCCGTCAGCGGGACGGGGGCGGAAGGACGCGATGCCAGTGCGAGTTCACGCCGACCACTCTAACGGGCGAACCTGGCCGGTCGGCGCCGTCGCCCTGCTGGTTTGCCGCGCCCTCGGTAGCGTCGCTGGTTCCGGACGTTTCGCAGGGGAGGGCACCGATGGCGATCCTGCACACCGACATCCCGACGCGGGCGCAGGTCGACGCGCTGCTGACCGCGCGCGAGCCGATCAGCGTCTCGCTGTACCTGCCGACCAGCCCGGCCTCCGGCGGCGACGCCGAGCGCATCGAGCTGAAGAACCTCGCCGGGCAGGCGACCGACCAGCTCCGCCGGGCGGGCGCCGCCAAGGAAGCCGTCGCCGGCATCACCGAGCAGCTGGCCGACCTGGCCGAAGACGAGGCGTTCTGGCGCTTCCAGGCCCGCAGCCTCGCGCTGTTCGCCACGCCGACCGCGCTGACCACCTTCCGGCTGCCGAACCACCTGAACGCGGTGGTCGAGGTGTCCGACCGGTTCCACCTCAAGCCGCTGCTGCGCTCGATCACCTTCCCGCAGACCGCGCTGCTGCTGGCGCTCGCGCAGAACTCGGTGCGGCTGCTGGAGGTGGTGCCCGACATGGATCCGGTCGCCGTCGACGTGCCCGGGATGCCGGCGGACGTGGCGAGTTCGGTGGGCAAGGAGTCGGTCACCGACCGTCTGCCGCGCCGCCGCTTCCAGGGCAGCGAGGGCCAGAAGGTCCGGATGCGCCAGTTCGCCCGCCAGGTCGACCGGGCGCTGCGGCCGGTGCTGCGCGGCGACGTGCCGCTGCTCCTGGCCGCGACCGAGCCGCTGCAGAGCATCTTCCGGTCGGTCAGCACCGCCCCGGAGCTCGCCGCGGTCGGCCTGACCGGCAACCCGGAGGAGAGCAGCGACCGCGAGCTGGCGTCGGCGGCGCGCGAGGTCCTCGACGACCTGCACGCCGACCGGCTGCGCGAGCTGCATGGGCTGTTCGAGCAGCGCACCGGCCAGGGCCGGGCGGTCACGGACATCGCGGACGTGGCCCGGCACGCGACGATGGGCGCGGTCGACACGGTGTTCGTGGACATCGACAACGTGGTGCCGGGCTTCATCGACGAGGCGGGCGCGGTGACGTTCGAGCAGGTCGACGACGCGGTGTCCTACGGCGTGGTGGACGAGATAGCCCGCCGAGTCTGGCTCACCGGAGGCCGGGTCATGGCGGTCCGCAGCGACGACATCCCGGACGGCGGCGCCACCGCGGCGATCCTCCGCTACGCCCCATGACCAGTCTCGTGAGTGTTCGTTCCGGTTCTTACCGGAGTGAACACTCACGAGCTTTCAGGCGCCCAGGCGGTAGCCCATGCCCCGGACGGTGCTGATCCGCTCGCCGCCGATCTTGCGGCGCAGCGCCCGCACGTAGACGTCCACGACGTTGGAGCCAGGGTCGAAGTCGTAGCCCCACACGTGCGACAGGATCTGCTCGCGGGAGAGCACCTGCCCGGAGTGCCGCAGGAACAGCTCCAGCATCGCGAACTCGCGCGCCGTCAGGTCCACCATGCCCTCCGGCACCTGCGCGCGCCGCGTGCGCAGGTCCAGCGAGAGCTCGCCGTCGCGCAGCACCGTGATCTCCGGGACGCGGTCGACTGGCCGCAGCCGCAGCCGCACCCGCGCCAGCAGTTCCTCGAACCGGAACGGCTTGGTCATGTAGTCGTCCGCGCCGCCCTCCAGCCCGGCGACCGTGTCGTGCACGCCGTCCCGCGCGGTCAGGATGATCACCGGCACGGTCACGTGCTGGGCCCGCACCGCGCGCAGCACCGAGAAGCCGTCCTTGCCGGGCAGTCCCAGGTCGAGCACCACCAGGTCGAAGTCGCCGGTCAGCAGGTAGTCCAGGGCGGCGTCGCCGTCGCCGACGACGGTGGTGGTGAAGCCGTTGGCCCGCAGTCCCTTCTCGATGAACGCCGCGATCCGCGCCTCGTCCTCGGCGATCAGGATCTTGCTCATGCGGTGGTCTCCTCGGTCGCGTCGTGGGGTGGGACGGCGGGCAGTTCCAGGGCGAAGGTGGCGCCTTCGCCGGGGCGGGACACGACCCGCACCCGCCCGTGGTGCGCGTCCGCGATGGCCTTGACGATCGCCAGCCCGAGGCCGGCGCCGCCCTTGCCGTGGCTGCTGCCGTGGGTGAAGCGGTCGAAGATCTTCGACACCTCGGCCGGGTCGATGCCGGGGCCGCGGTCGGTCACCCACAGCCGCACCGCGCCGTCGGCGACCGAGGAGCCGATGCGGATCTCCGAACCCGGCTCGGTGTGCTGCACCGCGTTCTGCGCCAGCTGCACCATCGCCTGGGTGATCCGCTGCTCGTCGACCAGCACCTCGCCCTCGCCGATGTCGTCGAGCACCCAGCGGCGGTCCGCCAGCGAGCGCACCTTCGCCTCGATGTCGCTGGTCAGCTCGGCCAGCGAGACCGGCGCGGGGGTGACGAAGTCGGGTCGGTCGGCCTTGGCCAGCATCAGCAGGTCGTTGACGATGCGGGTCATCCGGTCCAGCTCGTCGGTGCACAGCCGCACCACTTCTTCCCGCTCCGCCGGATCGTCGCCGAGCAGCTCCAGGTTGCCGCGCACGATCGTGATCGGCGTCCGCAGCTCGTGCCCGGCGTCGTCGACGAACTGGCGCTGGATGCGGAAGGCGTCCTCCAGCCGGTCGAGCATCGCGTTGAACTGGTCGGCCAATGCGGCGATGTCGTCCCGGCCCTCGACCGGGATGCGCCTGGTCAGGTCGTGCTCGCTGATCTCGGCCGCGGCCTGCCGCACGGCCCGCACCGGCGCCAGGATCAGCCCGGCCACCACCCACGACGACAGCGCCGCGATCAGCACGCCGAGCCCGCTGACCAGCAGCAGCAGCTGCACGGTCCGGTCCGCGTCGGCCGTCGCCGTCGCGGTGTAGCGCTCGACCACGAACCAGGCCCGGCCGCCTTGCTCGGACTCGGTCTGCACCTTGAGCCACTGCATCCGCCCGGCCGGGGTGTCGAGCCAGCCGTAGTTGCTCGGGGCGGCCACGATCTGCTGCAACAGCGCCTGGTCCTTGGCGAACCGGTCGATCTCGTCGTCCTGCTCCTGGGACAGCGGCCGCAGGCCGGTCGGCGTTTCCCACACCCCGATCAGGGCCTCGTCTCGGTCCGGGTACTGGCGCGACAGGTAGGAGTTGAACAGCTGCTCGGGCGCGGTGAACAGCTGCCCGGTGGCCGGGTCGCGGCCCCGCTCGGCGAACGTGACGAACTCGTGCGCCTCCTGCTCCATCGACGCGGTCACCTGGTCGTTCACGTCGTTGTGCAGGAACGTGCGGACGATCAGGATCACCGCCAGCAGCACCACGACCAGCACCAGCAGCAGCCAGCCCATGATCTGCGCGCGCGCCGGGATGCGGGTGCCGCGGCGGCCGGGGAGCTTGGCGAACGACCTGGTCGAGGCGGGCTCAGTCGTCGTCGTGGTCGTCATCGTCGTCATCGTCGTCCGGGGCCGGCGGCGGGAGTTCGGTGGGCACGTCGATCGAGGTCGGCGGCGCGAGCCGGCTGGGTTCGGGTCCCGGTGTGCTGCCGACCTGCACGCTGGCCGGCACCTGCGGGGTGCGCGGCCCATCGGTGAGCGCGAAGCTCACCAGCACTGCGGCGATCGGCAGCGCCAACGCCGCGATCAGCAGAACTGCCTTCGGAACCGACCTCATGGCTCCACTCTCGCCGCCCGCGGGGAGCCGAGCATGAAAACGAGATGAGAGCTTTTTCATCCAGGGCGCCCGCGACAGCTCCGAATCGTGCCGGTCGCCGCCCCGCCGCGTGCGATCGCGCAGCCCGGTTCCGGAGTATCGCTGTGGGGCACCCCAACGGGGCGCTAGCCTGCTGTGGGACTCAATCACGTGGTAAGGGACCGGATGGACAAGCGGCTGATCGACTGGACCGGCGAGCGCTGCGTGCCGTGGACCGATGACGTCCAAGTCATCTACGAGCACTACCACCGCTACGCCCTCGCGGCCCGCTTCGTGCGCGGCAAGCGGGTGCTCGACCTCGCCTGCGGCGAGGGCTACGGCGCGGCGCTGCTGGCCGCCGAAGGCGCCGAGGTGGTCGGCGTGGACATCGACCCGGCGACGGTCGAACACGCCCAGCACAACTACGGCAGCCGCGACGTCAGCTTCCACGCCGGATCGATCACCGATCCCGAGCTGCTCGCCGACGCCAAGCCCTTCGACGTGATCGTCTGCTTCGAGGCGATCGAACACGTCGAAGACCACGACGCGGTGCTGAACCTGGTCAGGTCCCGGCTCGTCCAAGGTGGACTGTTCCTGAGCAGCACCCCGGACACGGCGGTCTACACGCACGAGCACGGCAACGAAAACCCGTACCACGTCAAGGAACTCACCGCGAAGCAGTACGAGGCACTGCTGGAGGACGCGTTCCGGCACGTGGCCGTGCTGAAGCAGAACGTCACCGTCGGATCGCTGCTCACCCCCGCCGACCACGGCGACCGGGACACCGCGATCGAAGGCGTCCGGCTGCAGACCATCCAGGGCCGCGACGGCGAATGGTCAGTCCGGCAGGGCGTGCCGCACACCTACCTGCTCGGCATCGCCTCCGACAAGCACCTGCCGAAGCTGCCCGCCGCGGCGCTGCTGACCGACGCCGACCTCACCCTCATCCGCCGCGGCGGCGACGTCGCGCCGATAATCGAACAACGCGATGTGGCGGTCGCGGACGTCGCCAAGCTCAACGAGCTCTACCAGCGCAATCGCGCCGAAGCCGAGGAGCTCAAGAACTCGATAACGCGGCTCGAAGAACTGCGCAAGAAGGAAGAGCAGCGCGCCGACCAGGGCGTCCGCGAGCAGGCGCAGCTGCGAGCGGAGCTGGATCGCATCGGCGGCGACCTGCACGAGAGCCAGCAGAGCGCGGAGCGCGACGCGGCGCGCATCGAGTGGCTGCGCGACACCGTCGCGCGGCTCGAAGGACGCGTAGCGGACGCCGAGCGGCAAGCGGCGGAGCTCGGCGCCGCGAACGCGGAGCTCGCGGCGCAGAACTCCGCGCTGGTGCAGCGCGCGGTGACGAAGTACCGGAAGGTCGTCGAGCGCGTAGCGCCGCGCGGCACCGCGCGGCGCGATGCGTACGAGATCGCGCTCGGGCGCAAGCCCGGCGTGCCGCAGGCCGGCGAAGCCGTCGAGACCGGGCCGCTTCCGGTGCCGCACAGCGACAAACCGCTGGTCAGCGTGATCGTGCCGGTGCACGGCAAGTGGCCCTACACCCGGCAGTGCCTGCGGTTCCTCGGCGGGCACCTGGTGTCCGTGCCGTTCGAGGTGATCGTCGTCGACGACGCTTCGCCGGACGACAGCGCCGAGAAGCTCGCCGCCTGCGAAGGCGTCCGGCTGGTGCGCGCCGAGCGCAACCTCGGGTTCATCGGCGCCTGCAACCTCGGCGCCGAGCACGCGCGCGGCGAGTACCTGTTCTTCCTGAACAACGATGCCGAGGTAACCGAGTCCTGGCTGGACGTCCTGGTGGACACCATCCGCGGCGACGAACGCATCGGGCTGGTCGGCGCCAAGCTGGTCTACCCGGACGGCCGGCAGCAGGAGTGCGGCGGCATCGTGTGGGCCGACGGCAACGGCTGGAACTACGGCCGCAACACCGCGCCCGGCGGCGCCGAGTTCGACGTCGTGCGCGACGTCGACTACTGCTCCGGCGCGGCGATCCTGGTTCGCACCAACGTGTTCCGGCAGGTCGGCGGCTTCGACACCCGGTACGCGCCCGCCTACTACGAGGACACCGACCTGGCGTTCGCGGTGCGCGCGGCCGGCTACCGCACCGTGGTGCAGCCGAAGGCCGTCGTCGTGCACCACGAAGGCGTGTCCAACGGCACCGACCTCAGCACCGGCGTGAAGAAGCACCAGGAGCTCAACCGCAAGGTGTTCGTGGAGAAGTGGGCCGACACGCTGGCCGCCGAACACCTGCCGGAAGCCTCGCCGCGCAACCTCTGGCTCGCCCGGCAGCGCGGCACCCGCGGCCACCACGGGCCGATCGTGCTGGTCAAGGACCATCAGGTGCCGCGCCCGGACTTCGACTCCGGTTCGGTGCGGATCCGCCGGGTGCTGGAGCAGTTCGTGCAGCTCGGCTGCCGGGTGGTGTTCTTCCCCGGCAACCACGCACGTCTGGAGCCCTACACCACGCAGCTGCAGCAGCTCGGCGTCACGGTGCTGCCGGAACCCGAACTGCAGCAGGCGTTCCTGCACGAGGCGGGCTCGGAGATCTCGCTGGCCCTGCTGTCCCGACCGCAGGTCGCGTGGAGCCTGGTCGAGGAACTGCGCACCTGCGCGCCGCAGGCCGTGATCGCCTACGACACCGTCGACGTGCACTTCCTCCGGCTGGAGAGGCAGGCGGAGGTCGCCGAGCAGCAGGGCGAGCAGGCGCGAGCGGAAGCGCTGCGGCGCAAGGCCTTCGCGTCGCGGCAGATGGAGCTCGGCCTGACCCGCTCCTGCGACGTCACGCTGGTGGTGTCCGAGGCGGAGCAGGTGCTGCTGCGCGAGCTCGTCCCGGACGCCGACGTGCGGGTGCTGTCCAACGTGCACGAGGTCGACTGGAGCCCGGCGAAGCCGGAGGGGCGCAAGGACCTGCTGTTCGTCGGCAGCTTCGACCACCCGCCGAACATCGACGCCGTGCGCTGGGCGGCGCGCGAGATCATGCCGCTGGTGCGGGAGGAGTGCCCGGACGCGGTGCTGCACATCGTCGGCAGCAACCCGACCGACGAGGTTCGCGAGCTGGCCGGGCGCGGCGTGCAGGTGCACGGCTGGGTCGCGGAGCTGGAGCCGCAGTACGCGGCGAGCCGCGTGACCCTCGCGCCGCTGCGGTTCGGCGCCGGGGTGAAGGGCAAGGTCGGCGAGAGCCTCAGCCTCGGGGTGCCGGTGGTCGGCACGTCGGTGGCGATCGAGGGCATGCACCTGACGAACGGCCAGGACGTGCTGGTCGCCGACGACGCGGCGGGGCTCGCGGAGGCGGCGGTCCGGCTGCTCACCGACGACGACGCCTGGCGGCGGATGGCGGAGGCGGGCAAGAAGGGCATCGCGGCCCAGTTCGGCCCGGACGTCTCCCGAGAGGCCCTCAACGGCCTCCTCGCCACCACCGACTACGAGGCCTGAGAAAGCCACGGGGCCGGGGGGGGGTTTTGTGTGGGTTTGTTTGCCAAAAAAAAAAAAACCCCCCAACAGGAGGAAAAAAGATTTTGTGTGGGTGGGAGAGCCCGCGG